>DASYSI010000539.1:0-16604 GCA_036003485.1 Burkholderiales bacterium
AGCATACGCGTTGCGGTCGAGCAGGAGGGCGGCAAAGCGGTGGTCTCGGTTACCGATACGGGTATCGGCATACCCCTGGACATGCTGGAGAGGGTTTTCGACATGTTCGCTCAGGTCGACCAATCGCTCGAGCGCTCGCACGGAGGGCTGGGGATAGGCCTGACGCTCGTCAAGCGCCTGGTCGAGCTGCATGGGGGCGACATCGTAGCTGAAAGCGCGGGCGTCGGCATGGGAAGCACATTCAGCGTGCGCCTGCCTTTGGTCGAAGCCCCGCGCGAACCGGCCGCGCGCGAAATCGCTGCGCTCGATACTGCCGCGCGGAACGCCGCCGGAATCTCAGATGCAAATGCAGTTCAGTCAACGCTGCGGGTAATGGTCGTCGACGACAACGTCGACGCAGCAGCGACTCTTGGGATGCTGCTTCAGCATATGGGACATGACGTCAATATTGCGCACGATGGCGAGCGCGCGCTACAAGCTGCGGCGGCGCACAATCCCGATGTCATCTTCATGGATATAGGGTTGCCCGAGATGAGCGGATATCAGGTGGCGCGGCGCATGCGCACAGATTTAGGCCTCACGAGCGCCTACATCGTAGCGCTCACTGGCTACGGTTCCACGGTGGATCAGTGTAATTCGCGCGAAGCGGGCTTCAATATGCACATCGTAAAACCGATAGAGCCCGATCAGCTGCGCGATCTCATGGCAAACCTGAGCGCCTCGCACCCTTCCACTTGAAGTTCGGCTGGCGCTATTGCGCTCGCAAAAATCCGCGAATGCATGGGCTGAGGCGGATAACCCTCGATCCCGTTGTTCGACGACGACCAGCGCTTTCAAGATTCGCTCGCGCAGGATATCGACTTCGCCGGGAGACATGGAACGGCGTACCCAGGCGTCGATGAGGAAAAAAAAGTGTCGATCGAGCTACACGCATAACATCGAATGTCGGGTCGATACAATGTAAAGATTGCGGCTACAGTAAGGCAACTACTGCAGGCGTCGAATCAGCAGCAAGCGATTTATCGTGTAGGGCCCTACCTACGAACAGACGCGCCGCTTGAATAGCGGGCCGGGCTTACATCAGCTTGTCGAGAGTAATCGGCAGGTCACGCACGCGGTTGCCGGTCGCGTGATAAGCAGCATTGGCGAGAACCGCGGCCACTGCCGTGATCCCGATCTCGCCTATGCCGCGCGCGCCCAGCGGATTGAAGACGGTGTCGTTTTCATCGATAAACGTGACGTCGATCTTCTGGATGTCGGCATTGACCGGAACATGATACTCGGCGAGATTGCCGTTCACGAACCTGCCGTAACGCGTGTCGAGCACGCTTTGTTCAAACAGTGCCTGGCTTACGCCCCAAACGATGCCGCCCTGCAACTGGCTGAGCGCAGTCTTTGCGTTCATCAGACGCCCGACGCTGTACGTTGCGACGATACGAAGGACCCGCAGCACGCCGGTTTGTTCGTCGATTCGCACCTCGGCGAACACGGCGCCGAACGACCGGCTTGCAAATTGCTCTTCCTCTTTATCCGGTTTGGCCTCACCGGCGGCTTCGAGCGTTTCAGTTTGGCGCGCAGCGAACGCGCTGAGCGGCTCGCGTCGCGGCTTTCCGCGGCGCGACAATATCCATCCGTTTTCGATTGCGACCTCACGCGCGTCGATTCCGCGCAGCGGCGAGGCAGTGTCACGGATTGCGAACGCAATAATTTTCTCGCGCAAGGCGCTGCACGCGTTCTGAACGGCGGGTCCGACGCTCGCAGCAGTCATCGAGCCGCCAGACACCGGTGCGGCAGGAAAAGCCGTATCCCCCAACTCAAAACGCACACGCTCAACCGGAAGCCCGAGCGTCTCGGCCGCAATCTGCGTCATCACCGTATAGGTGCCTGTGCCAAGGTCCTGTGTGCCGCTGCGCACGATCGCGGTGCCGTCGCGCAGCAAGTGTGCGGATGCGGAAGCCGGCATCCGATGTGCGGGATAGGTCGCCGTGCCCATGCCCCATCCGATGAGCGAGCGCCCGTCACGCATCGATCGGGGTTTGGGGTTGCGGCGACTCCAGCCGAAACGTTCGGCCGCGACGCGATAACACTCGCGCAGGCGCTTGCTCGACCACTGTTTTCCGCTCGATGGCTCGACTTCGGCGTAATTGCGCAGGCGAAGCTCGAGCGGATCGATGCCAAGCTCGTACGCGAGCTCGTCCATCGCGCATTCGGTCGCGAATGTGCCGGTGCTCTCTCCCGGCGCGCGCTGAAATGTGGGCACTCCGACATTGAGCTGCACCAGGCGCTGGGTGGTAGCGCCGTTCGGGCAGGCATAGAGCGCGCGCGTCGGTTGCGAGGACGGCTCGGCGAAATCCTCCATGAACGACGTGTGCGAGATCACATCGTGGCGCACCAGCGTGAGACGCCCGTCGCGGCGCGCGCCGAGCACGATGCGCTGCTCGGTCTGCGGCCGCCCCCCGACCGGGCCGAACATCTGCGGCCGGGAAAGGACGAGCTTCACGGGGCGTCCCACCTCCTTTGCTGCCATTGCCGCCAGAACGACGTGCGACCAAGCAGATCCCTTGCAGCCGAAGCCGCCGCCGACAAAGGGATCGATGACCCGGACATTGTCGGCGGAAATGCCGAATATCTTCGCCACGGTCTGCCTCACGCCGCTCACGCCCTGCGTCGCGTCGTGCAGCGTCAAACGATCACCTTCCCATTGCGCAATCGTCGCATGCGGCTCCATCGGATTATGGTGCTCCATCGGCGTCGTGTAGATGCGATCAATGCGTGCTTCGGTCTCGCGCAGGCCCGCGTCGACATCGCCCCAGCTCAAGTCGGCTGGCCCGCGCGTGAGCTTCTCCGGGCGATAGGCGCTGCTCTTTGCTTTTTCGAAGTCAAGCTGTGCCGCCGTTTTCGAATACGATACAACTACGGCTGTCGCGGCATCGACGGCTTGCTCGAATGTTTCCGCAACGACTACGCCGATGGGCTCGCCGTTATAGTGAATCGCGTCGTCCTGCAGCAGCGACAGCGTGCGTCCGGCCGGAGGATTAATCGCGGCCCGGCCCTTTTGCGGCAGCGCGGGTGCGTTTTCGTAAGACAGTACCGCCAGCACGCCCGGCCTGCGGCGTGCTTCGCTTGTGTCAACGCGGAAACGCCCGCTCGGCACGCTGCTCTGCACGACCACGGCGTACGCGAGACCGGAGGGAGCGAACTCAGCAGCGAACTGTGCCCGCCCCGTCACTTTCAACGCGCCATCGACGCGATCGATCGGGCGGCCGATTCCCGCTTCGCTCATGTGATGCCTCCCGCGTTGCGCAAGGCCTGAGCCACGGCGCGGCGCGCCAATTCCACTTTGAATGCGTTATCGCGCAGCGGCTGAGCGGCCTCGACGCTTGCCCGTGCCGCGGCGGAAATCGATGCCTCGTTAAGCCGACGGCCCACGATTTCGCGCTCGGCCTTGTCCACGCGCCACGGCTTGTGCGCGACGCCTCCCAGCACGATTCGCACATCGCGCACCGAACCGCCGGGCTGGTCCAGCGCCGCCGCGACCGAGACGAGCGCGAACGCGTAGCTTGCGCGGTCCCGAATCTTCAGATAATGCGAATGGGCGGCGAACCGCGAGCGCGGCAGATCGACCGCGATTATGAGCTCCCGCGGTTGCAGATTCGTGTCGCGTTCCGGCGTCGTTCCCGGCAGCCGGTGAAATTCGCCGATTGGAATACGCCGGGTGCCCGTTGGACCGCGGACCTCAACGACGGCGTCCAGCGCGGCCAGCGCGACCGCCATATCCGACGGATGGGTCGCGACACACCGCTCGCTTGCGCCGAAGATCGCGTGAATGCGATTAAAGCCTTCGCGCGCCGCGCACCCCGTGCCTGGCACGCGCTTGTTGCACGCCGCGAACGCGGTGTCGTAAAAGTAGAAGCAGCGGGTGCGCTGCATGAGATTGCCGCCGACGCTCGCCATGTTACGCAGCTGCGGCGAGGCGCCCGCGAGAAACGCCTGCGACAGCAGCGGATAGCGCTCGCGGATCAGCGGGTGATTCGCGGCATCGCTGTTCCTTACCAGGGCACCGATGCGCACTCCGCCGTCCGGCAATTCGAGTACCTGCGCGAGTGGCAGACGATTGATGTCGACAATGCGTTCGGGCTGTTCGACGTATCCTTTCATGAGGTCGAGCAGGTTTGTGCCGCCGGCCAGGTATTTGCTGCCCGGAGCACTCGAGCCGTTGATTGCTGCGTCGATCTGATCGACCCGCAGATAGGTGAAGCTGCGCATTCCGAATTCCTCAACCCGAACCGGCGACGTCGCGTATCGCCGAGACAATGTTGACATAAGCGCCGCAGCGGCAGATGTTGCCGCTCATACGCTCGCGGATTTCCTCGTCCGAGAGCGAGGCGCGGCCGAGCTTGCGCACGTCGCGGGTCACGGCGCTTGCCGTGCCGGCGCGCGCTTCGTCGAGCAAAGCGACGGCCGAGCAGATTTGTCCCGGCGTGCAGTAGCCGCATTGATAACCGTCGCGGGACACGAAAGCCGCCTGCATCGGATGAAGCGCGCCGGGACTCGCGAGCCCCTCGATTGTCAACACCTCGTCGCCTTCGTGCGATAACGCAAGGGTCAGGCACGAATTCACGCGGCGTCCGTTCACGAGGACCGTGCACGCACCGCACTGGCCGCGGTCGCAGCCCTTCTTCGTGCCGGTCAATCCGAGACGCTCGCGCAGCGCGTCGAGTAGCGTGACGCGTGGATCCAGATCGAGTTCATTCGTGTGACCGTTGACGATCAGCCGCACATGGGAAGTAGCTGGTGGGGCAGCGACAGGAAGCGCGACATTTGGCTGCGGTTGCGCGGCGTGCAGACACTTCGATGCAGCGATTCCTGTTGCCAGCGCACCGGCATCCACGAGGAACTGCCGGCGCGCAGCTCCGTCCGGAGATAAAGTCGCCGGCTCGCTCGTCTCGGTCGAGCCAGCTTCCGATCGAACATCGCGATTGTCACCGCTCACGCTGATATTCCTTTTGCATCGTTCGCATGATTATGCCGAACTAGCCTTGCCTCGCGCGCCGCAACAACGGAAACGCAAACCACAGCGAGCAGAAGAGCAGAATGGTGGCTCCAGCGACGACTGCGCTTAACGCGGCGCTCGCGAGGACCATGCGCGCGATCACGTATATGTCGAGACTGATGCCCGCGGCAAGCGGGATCATCGCGCCCGCGATGAGCAGAGAGGCAAGACGCACGAAGTAATCGGAAATCCGGTCGCGCTCGACGATGCGGTGATAAGCGGCGGGAGCCATGACCAGCACGACCGAGAGCGTGACCAGCAGGAGCGCCGTCAAATGGATCACCTGTAATTCGAAATCGAGCGATTCGAAGCGCTGGTTGAAGACGGCGATCAGCTGAAAACCAAGCAATGCTTGAACGCCGGGCAGCACCATACGCGCTTCATCGAGCATGTTACGGGCCTGGTCCTTCAGGGGTTCGAACTCGATGGCCGGCTTCATCTCACTTACCTGTTTGCGAATCAGGCGGGATCAAACGTTTCCACTGACGCAATACGAATTGTCATTGACAGCGCGGACGTTCTATTTGAATGCCGATGCAATCCAGAAGTGGGCCCGGAGTTTCAAGTTGGGGCCGCGCTGGTTCGATTATTATTATGTCGGCCGACTCACGCGGCCAGTAGCGTTGTTCTTATTACCGGGTAGGCAGCCGCCTACCGGTTGCTGTTAGATACGCCGGCATCGCGCTTGATTCTGTTTGGAATTTGAGAGACGATGGCGCGCCGTGCGCACCCTACGCATTCTTAAACTGAGCTATCCCGGGCTTGTGGTCGTGGACGGTGAATCCGTTGGCAACAATTTTTCAAGTTGCTCAAAAGCCTGCATCTTGTCGATACAGTGGTCGAATCCCGCATCCTTGGCAGCGCGGAGCGTCGCCTCGCTCAGTGAAACGCCGCTCATCATTATGATTGTCATGCGGCCTGCGGTAAACTCGGAGCGCAGCTCGCGCGCCACCTCATAGCCGTTGAGCTTAGGGATATTGATGTCCAGCAACACGTAAGTGGGAAGCCATTTGCGCGCAATTTCGAGCGCCTCAACACCGTCCGCGGCGGCTCTCACCTCGTGCCCCATCTCCTGCAGGATGCTGCCTAATGACGCGCGCAGCTCATTGCTGTCGTCTACGACCAGGATCCGCTTCGGCTGAGGCGCGCGCGCGCCAGCGTGCCGAATTTCGTGCGTGCCGCCAGCCGCGTCACTCGTACTGTGTTGCGCCTGCTGGAGTGGCAGGCGAATCGCGAATTCGCTCCCGCGTCCGGGCCCATTGCTCGCAACATCGATCTGCCCGTGATGCAATTCGACGACCTTGCGCGCGATCGCCAGGCTCAACCCGAGCCCTTTCTTTCCGTTCTGCGCAGCTTGGCTGGCGGGTTTGGACGGGCAGAACACCTGCGACAAGTATTCCGGTGATATGCCCACGCCGTTGTCGCGCACGCTGATGCGCACTTCGTTATTCGCTGCCGTTGCCTCGACCCAGATCTGACCTTTCTCAGCGGTAAACCTCGAGGCGTTGTCCAAGACGTCACTGAGCACGGCAGTGAGATGAGCCGCGCTGCCGTAAAGATGAACGGGCACGGGAGGGACGGTCAGATGCAGCTTCTGTCCGCGCCCGTCGATCAGCGGCTGCGCCGCCTGTATCGCTGAATTGAGAATCTGCGCAAGCTCGATCCGCTGGGATTCAAGCGCGAGTCCATCGCGCGCCAATCGATCGGCGGTGGCAAGCTTGTCGAGCGCGCGGCCCATGCTTTTTATCTGCCGGTCCATGATCTGAATGATCGGCTGAAGTGTGGCGTCCGAACCGTTGCGCAACCGGATCAAATGCATCGCGTTACTCATCGGCGCCATCAGATTGCGCAGCTCGTGAACCAGATGAGGGAAAAACGTTCCCTTGCCGATGCACGCGTCGCACAACGTTGGGCTTGCGGATTTTGCTTCGGTCTGCAGCGATGTCTCAGGCATATGTTTTCTGTCGCGTTCGAACGCTCTCGTGCGGCAACTTTTCTTTCGACTCAGGTAGAGTACCGGCGCAAAGTGTCTCGTGGCTATTCTAACAACGCATCGAGGTTGCGCAATCTGTTATGCGCTCCACTGTAGGAATGCCGGAGACGGTCGGTAGGTCGAGTCCTACACCTAATTCACAACCACATGCGCTTGCTTGATGACTTTGCCCCATTTGGCAATCTCGCTTTTTTGAAACGCGGCGAATTCCTCAGGCGTCGTCGGTACTGCTTCAGCGCCTTGCGCTAGCAAGGCATCGCGCGTTTCGGGCAGCCGCAAAATCGATACGACGTCGCGATTGATCTTTGCGATGAGCGTTTTCGGCGTGCGTGCCGGCGCATAGAGCCCGAACCATACGTAGGATTCGAGTCCGGGAAAGCCCTGCTCGACCGAAGTCGGTATCTCGGGTGTTGCGGAAAAACGCTTTGCGCTTAACAGTGCAATCGCCTTCAGCTTGCCGGCTTTTACCTGCGCGCTCGTGGTGGCGGTCGACAGAAATGCCGCCTGCACCTCGCCCGTGAAGAGCGCGTTCAGCGCAAATCCCGTGCCTTTGTACGGCACGTGATTCAACTTCACACCCGTCATCTGCGCAAACAGCTCACCCGTCAGGTGGCTGCTCGTCCCGATCGCCGCCGATGAATAATTGACGCCATCGGATTTCGTTTTGGCATAGGCGACGAACTCCTTGAGATTGCTCACCGGCACCGACGGAGTGACCGCGAGCACGAGACCGGAATTAGTGAGCAGCGAAATCGGCGCGAAATCGCGCGCCGGGTCGAACGGCATATTCTTGAACAGGAAAGGCGCACTGACCTGGGTGCTGATTCCGCTCACGTACAGCGTATGGCCGTCGGGCGCCGCGTTGGCCACGATCTCACCGCCGATGATACCGCCTGCGCCCGCGCGGTTGTCGACAACGACCTGATAGCCCCAACGCTCGCTCAATTTCTGCGCCATGAAGCGCGCGCTGATATCGGCGGTGCTCCCGGTCGACCCCGAGATCAGGCGCACGGGCCGGCTCGGAAAAACCTGCGCCGTTTCCGCCGCGTACGCTGCGCTGAACAAGAACACTGTCGCAACTGCAGCGAATCCTGCGAAGTAGTTCATACGTCACCTCGGCCGCTCAACACGCAAATCATAACGCCTTGATCCGCTCGAATACGCGGCGCTCGAGCGCGAAACCTTCCAGGCGCCTGCGCCGCCGCGCGCGAAATGCACTTTCGGACGGAATGCGGATTTCTTCGCGGCCGGGCTGCGGTGGCGTGGCTTTGACCCGTGCAATCAGCTCTGCGAGCTCAAGCTTGAACTGTTCCGGGGGAACCAGCAGCGCGGGATCGAAAACGATGAACAGAAAACCGAAATCCTGGACCCGGCCGCGCGGCAATGCAGCGCCGGCCAACAGACCCAGCGCCTGTATCGTCAACGACAGGCCGTAGCCTTTATGCGCGCCGAATGGCAGTATCGCGCCCGCAAGCGCCGCGGCCGGGTCGCGCGTCGGCAGTCCCTGCGCGTCGATCGCGCCACCTTCTGGCAGCATTTGCCCCAGCCGCGATGCGAGTATCACATCGCCGTAATTGAGCGCCGAAGTCCCCATATCGAAAATATACGGCTCAGGATCGGCAGGTAAACCAAACGCAATCGGATTGGTGCCAAGCGCGGCGAGCTTGCCTCCGGGCGGGGCGACCACCGGCGGCCCGCAGGCGAGGTGTATCCCGACGTAGCCCGCGCGCGCGATCATCTCGAGGTAGTAGGCGTTGCGCCCGCTCAAATAGCTGTTGTGCACTCCGACCACCGCAAAGCGGCGCGCGCGCGCCTTTTCGATCGCAATCTGCGCGCCGCGATAGACGGCATAAAATCCGACGGTGTTGCCGCCGTCGACCGTTGCCGAAACTTCTGTTTCGTGCACTACGCTGACCGCCGTGCGCGGCTGTTTCATGCGGTCGTGTTCGGCGATCGTGAGAACGCGCGCCAATCCCAAGGCCGGATATCCGCACAGCTCGGCGTCGACTAGATTGGCGGCAATAATGCGCGCCTCCTCCGCGCTGAATCCAAGACGCTGCAACGCATGCTCGCCGAGCAGGGTTGCCTCGGCAACGCTCAAAACGACGTTTTCACCGACGTCGCGTTTTCCGTCAGCGTCAATCGACACGGATATGTGATTCCTTGATCACTTTCGCGTAGCGCTCGACATCCCTTTTGACAAAGGCGTCGAACTCCTCCACCGTCGTCGCGACGAGATCAAAGCCCGACGCGATCATGCGTTCCTTCATCTCGCGCGATTTCAGCACGTCCGCGATTGCGGCATTGATTTTGTCGATCGTGGCGCGCGGGGTTTTCGCCGGCACATGCACGCCATTCCATCCGACGACGTCGATCTCGGGGAAACCGGATTCCGCAATGGTCGGAAGGTCGGGAAGCGTCGCTGAGCGCTTCGAGCTGCTGACGGCAAGCGCGCGCAACTTCCCGCTTTGCACGTGCGGGACTGCGGCTTGCGCTATGGCAAACATGAACTGCACCTGGCCTGCGAGCAGATCGGTGACTGCCTGCACGACGCCTTTGTACGACACATTCACAATATCGATCTTCACCGCGTTCTTGAACATTTCCGTCGCGAGATGGGTCGACGTGCCATTGCCCGGATTGCCGTAGTTGAACTGCCCGGGTTTCGCGCGCGCGAGCTGCACGAATTCCGGAAGCGACTTCGCGGGCACCGCAGGATGCACGACCAGAATAAACGGCAAAGTCGCCATCAATGTAACCGGTGCAAGGTCGCGGTTAAAATCGTACGGGAGATTGGAATAAAGACCTCCGAGTATGACGAAAGACGCGCTCGACATGAGCCACGTGTAGCCGTCGGGCGGGGCTTTCGCGACAGTCTCGCCGGCGATGATGCCCCCGGCTCCCGGTCGCTGGTCGACAACGACCTGCTGCTTCAGGGTCGCGGCGAGCTTTTGCCCGACAAGGCGCGGCAGCAGATCAGGCGCCGGGCCGATGACGAAACGAATCGGTTTGACCGGATAACTCTGCGCGACCGCAAAGTTCGGCGCAATAAGCAGCAGAATCGCGGCCAAAATCGACTTCGAACCGGCGCTCGAATTTACGCGCTTTGCGAACTGCGAAATGCAACTGAAAATGGCTTCGAACGTTGATAGTGTCGTCGTGGCACGACACCGAAGATCAGGATTCAAAGATTGCATCGTGGACTTTCTGACATCTTCAGGGATATTGTAAACTCCAACCTCCGTAAATGTGCAGGCAGTTTATCTGTTATCGTTATTCGGCCCGAGGAGATTTCATAATGGCAATTCAATCACCCGTTGCCAATGCCGCAATCGCGGTGTTGTGCTCGAACAGCTCGCGTGCCGTCATGGATGAACTGATACCCCAGTTCGAACGCGCGAACGGGCACAAGGTTGCGATCAAGTACGATACGGCTCAACTGACATTGAAACGTATTGCCCAGGGCGAAGCGGCGGATGTCGTCATTCTCAACGCACCCGCGATCGATGAGCTGACGCAACAAGGCCGGGTCGCGTCCGCGAGCCGCCGCGAACTTGCGCGCTGCAGCGTCGGCATCGCGGTGCGTGCGGGAGCGGCCAAGCCCGATATCAGTTCGGTCTGGGCGCTCAAGCGCGCGCTGCTCGCTGCGAAATCGATCGCCTATACCGAAGCGGGCGCAAGTGGAATTTATTTTGCCGGTCTGATCGAGCAGCTGGAAATTGCGGAGCAGGTCCGGGCCAAAGCGCACACGCGTCCCGGAGGCCTGATCGGCGAGCTCGTCGCCAGGGGCGAAGCTGAGATCGCCGTGCAGCAAATACCGGAGTTGATGGCGGTAAAGGGTATCGATCTTGTGGGTCCGCTGCCGCGCGAAGTCCAGAGCGTCTCGGTGATAACCGCGGGCGTTTTTGCCGATGCGCGGCGGCCCCAAGCCGCGCACGCGCTGATCAGTTTTCTGTCGACCCCGGCGGCTGCGCGCGTATATCAGGCCAAAGGCCTCGATCCCGCCTGAAGTAATGCCGCGCGCCTTACTCGGCGTCCGGTTGGATTCGAAAGTTCACTCACAACGCGTTGAGCGAAGCGACGACTTTGCGTTCGAACACGAGGCCCTGCACGCGGCGCAGCTCGCGTTCGCGATACGCACGCTCGGATGGAATGCGGATTTCATCGACGCCCGGACGGCGCGGTGTGGCCTTGATTTTGGCGACGAGCTCAGTCATCTGCGCTGGAAACTCTCCGCCCGGCAGCATCAGCTTGGGATCGAGCACCAGAAACAAAAAGCCGTAATCCTGAACTTTGCCCGTCGCAAGCGCAGCGCCGGCGAGCAATCCCAGCGCCTGCACCGCGAACGACAGACCGTAGCCTTTGTGCCCGCCGAACGGCACCACGCCGCCTTCGAGCACCGCTTTGGCATCGAGCGTCGGACTGCCTTGCGCATCGAAACCTATGCCCTCGGGGAGCGGCCTGCCGACGTGCGCGTGCAGCATCACTTCACCCCACATCAGCGCAGCCGTTCCCATGTCGAACACCACCGGGTCATGCGCCGACGGAAAACCGATGCAAATCGGATTGGTGCCGAGCGCCGGACGCGTGCCGCCGATCGGGAGCACGCGCGGCTGCGCGCTCGCAACGTGGATGCCTACCAGTCCCTCCTTGACGACCAATTCGACGAAGTAGGCGTTGCGTCCGCTGTAGTAACTGTTGTAAATGCCGACCGCAGCAAAGCCGCTCTGCTTCGCCTTGTCGATTGCGATGCGCGTGCCGCGATAACACGAGACGTAACCGACATTGTTGCCGCCGTCGATCAGCGCCGAGAGCGGAGTCTCGTGCACAACTTTGACCGGCTGGCGCGCTTTGCGCGTCTTGGCGTCGGTTGCGATCGCAAGGATGCGCGGCAGGCTCGCGAAAGGATAGCCGCACAATGCGTTATCGATCAGCTGGTCGACGATGATTTTCGCTTCGTCATCGGGGTAGCCGATTGCATGCAGCGCGCGCACACCGAGCTCATTGGCCTCGGCTGCGCTCAAGCGCACGGTATCGGGGGAATCGGCATCGAGTAAATCCGGCGTTGGGGAGGAAGCGTTCGACATGGGCGATTCGCGTTTTTTCATTCGCGGGGCAAACCGGCAGCACGAATGAGCACAGCGAAGCGCGCCGTCTCGCTGCGCAGCAGGTTGCCCATCTGCTCCGGCGTTCCGGGCCATGGATCGATGCCTGCGACGGCAAGCCGCTCGCGCATGTCGGGCGATCCGAGCGCCTTCGTGACCTCGCGGTTGAGGCGCGCGATGATTTCGCGCGGCGTCGCCGCAGGGGCGAACATTCCATACCAGATCGACATCGTAAAGTTTTCGACACCTGCTTCGTTCGACGTCGGCACATCGGGCAGCGTCGGCACTCTGCGCTCGGAGAGCACGGCCAGCGCGCGCACTTTGCCCGCTTTGATCATCGGCAGCACCGACGCCACCGATACGATCACTTCGTCGACCTCACCGCCGATCAAAGCCACCGTCGCAACCGTCGCGCCTTTGTACGGCACATGGACGATGTTGATCTTCTCGAGATTCTTCAGCAGCTCGTTGGCGAGATGATTGGTCGTGCCGGGTCCCCCGGAGCCATAGTTGAGCTTGCCGGGATGCGCGCGCGCGAGCGCTACGAACTGCTTCAAGGTTTTGGCGGGCACCGACGGATGCACGAGGAGGACATTCTCGATCGTCGCCAAGCGCGCCACCGGCGCAAGATCCTTGACCGCATCGTAAGTGAGGTTGGCATAGAGCGACGGACTCAGCGCGATCGACGGCGTTGCAATGAGGAGCGTGTAGCCGTCGGGCGGTGCTTTGGCCACTGCAGCGGTCCCGAGATTTCCGCCCGCGCCCGCGCGGTTGTCGGGAACAACATTCTCGCCGAGCTGCTCGGAGAGTTTTTGGCCCACCGCGCGGCCCACCATGTCGCTCGGCGCGCCGGGCGGGAACGGAAGGATGAGCCGGATCGGTTTCACCGGATAGTTCTGCGCCAGCGCGACGCCGTAAAAAAGCGCAATTGAAAGCGCCGCGGCGAGCAGGCGGCTGCGCATGCGGGCGGGATTCATCGTTGCGGTCATTGGATCATCACGCGCGCCATCGAACAAATCATGGTAGGTTTCCGGAGTATGGGGGCCCAATTCTACGGGCGCGAGCCGCAAACGGGCAAATCGTGCGGCGTGCGGCGCGTTTTGACAGCGCCCACGGCCGATGGCAGATTGCGGATGCCCACGCCAAGTGAAATCCCATCCGAAAGGAACACTCATGTTTCGACGCGCAGTCGCGTTGTGCGGACTCTTCGCCCTTATTGCCGCGTGCTCGACTCCGCGTGTGGAGCAGCAGAGCGGCGCAGCGAAGCCGGTGGTTTTGTTCGAGGGGGCGCGGCTGATCGCCGGCGACGGCAGCGCGCCAATCGATGACTCGGCATTTCTGGTCGAGCGCGGTACCATTACGCGCATCGGCAGAAAAGGCGGATTGACGTTTCCCCCCGGCGCGAAGCGCGTCGACCTCTCCGGTAAAACGGTGATGCCAACATTGATTAACGCGCACGGACACCCCGGCTTCCAGCGCGGCCTCACGTATTCGGCGCAGAATTTTACGCGCGAAAACATCATCGACGACCTTAATCGCGCGCTTTACTTCGGCGTCGCAGTGGTGATGTCGCAGGGAATCGAGAAAGGCGAGCTCACGTATCAAATTCGCGCCGATCAGGCGGATGGGAAGACGGGCGGTGCGCGCCTGCTCATTGCCGGCCGCGGCATCGGAGCACCGAACGCCGGACCGGGCGGTGCCGCGTATGCGGGTATCGCGTACGAGGTCACGACCGAAGCGGAAATCAGACGCGCCGTGCAGGAGCTAGCCGCGAAAAAAGTGAACGCCGTTAAAATCTGGGTCGACGATCGTCTCGGCAGAGCGCCGCGGCTGAGCCCTGCGCTCTTTCGCGCTGCGATCGACGAGGGCCACAAACAAGGCCTGCAGGTCACTGCGCATGTGTATTATCACTCCGACGCCGTCGCGCTCGTCGACGCCGGCATCGACGGCCTCGCGCACCTGGTGCGCGACAAGGAGATGGACGACGCGCTCGTCGCGGCGATCGTGAAGCGCAATGTCTATGTCATGCCCAACCTCGGCGGCGCCGAACGCTCGACTTACACCGCGCCGCCGCCCTGGATGGACGAGCCGACTCTGCTCGGATTGTTGCAGGACACTGTGTCGCCCGCTGTGATTCAACGCATGCGCGGCTCGTTTGCCGCCCGCGACGCTGCCGTCGTCGAACGCGCACGCCCGATTTTCGCCAACATGCAGCGCAGTCTGGCAAAGCTCAACGCCGCGGGGGCACGCCTCATTCTCGGCTCCGACACCGGCCTCGAAGATCACTTCTTCGGCTACGCGGAGCAGCGTGAGCTCGAACAGATGGCAGCGGCCGGAATGACGCCGGCGCAGGTGATCGTCGCGGCGACGAGCCGTTCAGCCGAATTTCTTCGGCTGAGCGACACGGGTACTCTCGCGCCTGGCAAGAGCGCCGATTTTCTGGTTCTCGACGCAAACCCGCTCGACGACATCCGAAACACGCGGCGCATCGCGAAAATCTATTTAAAAGGCGCCGAGGTCGATCGCGCGGCTTTGCGCGCAGGCTTAAGTGACGGCGGATCCCCCACTTCGAAGTGAATAATTTCCGACCTCCTGCCGGACATCATTCGTCTCGGCTTTCAACGTGCATCTCCATTCGATTCGCATAATAAAAAAACACATCGCGTCATAGTATATGCTTGACGACATCCAAGGCGAGGCGGAAGCTTCTGCAGTGGTCGAGATGAAAAAATCTGCAAGTAAAAAGAGGGAGACGCAATGCGCTACTTACTCAAACCATTAATGATCTGCGCGATGTTCTGGATCGTCGCTGGGCACGCGAACGCGCAGCAACCGCAAAATTCGTTTCCGCTTGCTGCGCCTGCCGGCAAAGACAGCAAGGCAAGACAGATCGCGCCGCCCGGAGCGGTAAATCAAGGTCCGTACGACATGTCGGCATGGAAGTACGGCAACGGCTTCACTGCGCCGGCTGGCTCCAAAATCTGGAATCCTGCCAAGATCAAGCTGATACAAGGCAACAAGCTGGTCGGCGGCACAGTTTCGGCCGTAGGCGAGCCGAGCACTTACTGCGCTATGGCTAACGCCGGCTACGACTTCATCTGGACGGAGATACAACATGCAGGTTCGACGTGGGATAACGTCTGGAAAGCGTGGAAGACCTGTCCGCATGCCAAGGCGGTTCCCGGCGCGCGCGTTTCATATACCGACGAGCGGGAAATCCAGCATGCGCTCGATGGCGGTGCGCTGGTGCTGATCGTCCCCACAGTCGACACGGTCGAGGAAGCGAGAGAAGCCGTGAAGTGGGCCTACTTCCCGCCGCTCGGCAGGCGCAGCCTCGGCGGCGGCGCCGCGTACGATCCGGCGATGTGGGGCAATGTTCCCGGCGGCTACCGCAACACGATCAACGACAATCTCGTTCTGATCGTCATGATCGAGACGCTCGAGGGCCTCAAGAACGCGGACGAGATCGCGAAGGTTCCGGGCGTCACTGCTATTTTCGCAGCGAGCAGCGATCTCGGTAATTTTTCCGGCTATAAGCAGGGCGATCCCGATTACGAGCGCGCGATCAACATCGTGCATGACGCCGCCATCAAGGCAGGCAAGAAGCTCTGCGGCCCGTTCGCCTGGAAGGACCGCCCGGACTTCACCTGCTTCCAGGCCCAAAGCGAGACGGCGCAGATCATGCGCGGCGCAAGGGCAGAGCTCGGCGATCTGCACAATACGCAGGGCAAACCCGAGGTCGGCCCGTTTGCCCCGAAGTGATGGTGTTTACACTAGTCCCGAGTATTAAAGTGCGCCGAGGAAACGATCGATGAACAGTTGCAACGCGCTGGCAGCGGCATTGACCATGGGGCTCGCGTGCGCCGGTTCTGCGCTGGCGCAGGGCTTTCCGAGCAAGGCCGTGCGTATCGTGGTGCCGTTTCCGGCGGGCGGGTCGTTCGATATCACGGCGCGAATCCTGGCGCAGCGCATGGGGCCTACGCTCGGCCAGAACGTCGTCGTCGAAAACCGCCCCGGCGGGGGAACGGTGGTCGCAACCGAGTACGTTGCGCGCCTGCCTGCCGATGGCTATACCCTGCTCGTGGTCGGACCCAGCTTCGTCATCAATCCGGCGCTGCGCTCCAAGCTGCCATTCGATCCCGCGAAAGACTTCAAGGCGGTCTCCCAAACGATCGCGCTGCCGATGGCGATTGCAGTGACGCCGTCGTTACCGGTCAAGTCGCTCAACGATCTGATTGCGCTCGCGCATAGCAGGCCGGGCGAAATCGCCTACGGCACTTCAGGCCCGGGAACCTCGCACCATTTGATCGCCGAGCAATTCGGACTCCTGACGAAATCGCGCTTCGTTCACACGCCCTATCAGGGCGGCGCGCCGGCGGCAGTCGCCACCGTGGGTGGCCACAGCCCGATGCTGCTCGTGAACGTGGCCGAGATGGCGCCTTACATCAAATCG
>DASYSI010000540.1:0-8354 GCA_036003485.1 Burkholderiales bacterium
CGGAATACCGAAAGGCACGCGGGCACGGTGCGAACGCTTGCGCCGTCTCTCACCAGCAGCGGCACGTTGTGCGCGGCGACTAGCAGGCGCCCGGTCGAGTCGATGTGGAAAGTCCGGCAATGAATGCCGCGCGTGTCGATATGCTGAATCGGCGTCGGTTCGCCGCTCGATGGATCGATTGCATAAGCCACGAGCGTGTTTTCACCGCCAACGAAGACTTTCCTGCCTTCGAAATCCGTGGTGGTGTCGGCGCGGTTGACGCCATAGACGACGCGTCCGTTCGGATGCACGTGCACTGTGCCGGCGGCTTGGCGTCCGCGGATCTTGGTTGGGTCGGCGAGCGTTTCTTTCTTGAACAGGGCTTCCGGATTCAACGCGCCGCGTTCTCTCTTGTAGACGTAAAGCTTGTTCTCGCGCTCGAGAGAAACGTAGACCCACGGCTGAGTCGGATGAAAATCCAGATGCCGCGGGCCGAAGCCGTAACCGCCATTGGGAGCGAGCGAAACTTCGTTCGTCAGCAAGCCATCCTTGTAGCTGAAGATTTTCAGCGCGCCCGGATCTTCGGGCTTTGCGCCGACCGGATTGTTGCCGCGCGTCACAAAAATCACCAGGCGGTTGTCGGGCGACACGCGCACCTGATGCCCGTAGATCCCGGCATCGATCGGCCCGGGCTGTTTAACTTCTTCGCCTAAAGTCGCGTCGCGATTGATCCGGTAAACCCGGAGCGCGCTCGGATTGTTGAAAGCGACCAATACGTGCTCCGAAGGAATGTCGGTCGTCATATGGATGGGACGCGTCGGCAGCGGAATCGGACTGCCGTGAGGCGTCAGCGCGCCGCTTGCAGTGTCGATGCGAAACGCGGTCACGTGATGCGTGTTCCCGGCCGGCCCGGTGCCCGACGCGCTGCTGCTCGATGCGACGTACAGATATCGTCGCGACGCATGCGGCCACACATACTGGACGTTGGCCGGCAGGCTCACCGTGCCGCGCCGCGTCAGCGCTGCCCCGTCGACATCGACGTCGTACTGAGTAAGCTCCGGTCCTACGCTCGCAAACAGTACGGTCTTGCTCGGACCTGATTGGGCGGCTGCAAATTTCGGCGCTGCAGCGGCGCCCGCGAGCAACGACATAAAAGTCCTGCGATCGACCATGATAATTTCCTCTGTTGTGTCGGGATCTGCGCTGAAGCCCGCAGCTATTCTACTTCACACTTTCCCGTTCGGCTTCGGGCCGGGCCGATGGGCTCGCCAAAATGAAGCCTATCCACGGCCAACAAACTGAGACGATCGCCGGGGCTTCGCCTACGATGCGGTAACGGGCTCCAAGCCGCTTTTGGCGATGGCAGCGGCCGCTTCTGGGGACGTAAGGAATTTGATAACTGCGCGAGCCAGGTCTGAATCCCGGGTGCTCGCGGCGACGCCCGCGGAAAATACTGAGACTTTCTGAACTTCCGGCGGCAGCGGTGTTATGTGCGCGATTCCCGGCACGGGCAGTAATTCGCTCATTTGCTGAAAACCGATCTCTGCCTCGCCACGCGCGACCACAGCGCCAACGCGCTCACCTCCACCGATAAGACGACTCTTGCTTATCACCTGATCGGCGATGCCCAGGCGTTGATACAGTTCCGTGGTGAGATATTGGCCGCTCACGCTGGCGGAATACGCGATGGATTTCGCTTGCAGGAGCGTCCGTCTTAACGCATCGATTGAGGTGATGTCCGGCCTGGTTGCTCCCGCCCGCACTGCCATCCCGATGGATGAGCGGGCGACGGGCGTCTGGCCGTAGGCCAAAACCAAGCCCTCCTCTATGAACTGGCGTAGCACGGTATCGGCAACGATGACGATGTCCACGACTTCGCCGCGCTTTAGCCGATTCAGGATGGAATTTTCGCCCGTCCCGATGGACGTTGAAGCTGTAACGATCGTTTTCTTCGTCAGGCGCTCCAATTGCGGGATCAACGCAAGATGCGCCGCAGTAAAGGCGCCTGAAGTCATAACCCTGACGTCGTTTGCCGTAGCAGTCATACTTGTTTATGCGGCTTCAATCCTATGCACGAGACTGTGGATTGCGGTTGCGAAATCACATCGAAGCACCGCAATGGACGCAGCAACTGCGGAAGCACAATTGTAGCCGAACTCCCATGGACGTTCGGCGTCGAGGGTGAAGGTGCCGGGCTACTGATCTTCTAGATGTGGTGCCTCGAGCCCGCGCTGAGGATTAAAAGAAGCGGGTAGGGGCACCAGAACTAGTGCTGCGCGAGATAGGCCTTTGCCTGCTGCAGTTCTTTCCTAGCACCGTCACCCTTTTCCGCGAGTGCGGCGATTTTTGCATAGTTCATTGTTGCTTTATCGCGAGCGCCGTAGAGTGCAGCCGCCTGGGCGGCGCCGTACATGCCGCGCAGGCGATTAGGCTCGCGCTGCGCTGACGCCTCGAAGGCTTGGAGTGCGTCGGCCGGCTGTCCGACTTCGAGTAGCATCTCGCCGAGGAGCTCGCGGGCGGGCACGACAGGACCTGGGGTAACGATATGCTTTTCCATCGAGTCTTCCAAGTCCGCCGCCGCGCGCATGGACTTGAGTGCTCCATCCTTTTCGCCTTGCGCGAGTGCAATCCAGCCGTTGACGGCGAGCCTCTGCACCTCGACCTGGTTCGACCAATAGGAATCTTTTTTTGCCGTGAGCCCATCGCGCAGCTGCGCGAGCTGCGATTCTTCTTTGCGCGCCGACGCCGCATCGCCGGTTCGGGCATAGCCGAGACCGCGCGCGAAATGAGTAATGGCATCAGGAAACAGAAACGGAGTCGCGCGCGGCTGCAGCTTGATCGCCTCTGTCCAATCGCGACGTTCAATTGCAAACCGCGCCGGCATCGCCGCGAGCGCATAGTGCCCGATAAACACGGCAGGGTTGACGCTGATGGAAGCGCCGTCGGCGACAACGCGTTTTGCTTGCGCGTCTTGCCCAAGCTGGAGATAGGCGTGGACGAGATAGTCCATGGCGTGCGCCTGCTCCTGCCCGTTGTTTTCCGCCTTGGCGGCGGCGGACGAACGCAGATTGGTATCGATCGAATCCTGCCACATGCCGAGCCGCGTGAAGATGTGCGAAGGCATGTGCAGCGCGTGCGGGTGATTCGGCGCAATCTGGGCATAGAGTCGCGCCGCGGGTATTCCGCGCTCTGCGATCGACGGGTAGTCGTAGCTGTGGATCAGGTAGTGCGCCACGCCGGGGTGCTCGGGCTGCTGCTTGAGCACCTTTTCCAGAATCGCGGCCGCCTTAAGCTGGTTGGCATTGGTTTTGTCCGTGAGCGGCGCGGTCATATTGAGTGCCAGAGCATAAAATATCGCCGCCTCAGTGTCGTCGGCATAACGCTGCGACAGCGCTTCCATCGCCTTCTCGTACGCAAGGCGGCGCGCGCGAAATTCGGTCTTGTCGGCATCCCTGTAGATCAGGTCGACTGCGGCGAGATAATCGCGCTCGCGCTCCGTCTTGGCGCCAATCGCTTTGGCTTTATCGAGCCCGGCGAGCGCGTCCTGGGCCGCCTGGGAATTGGGTTGCTGGGCGGTCAGCGGGTTCTGCTGCAGTGACATCGCGATTCCCCAATACGCGATCGCACAATCCGGATCCTGTTGCAATACGCCGTTAAACCCGGCTATCGCGTCTTTGGCCCAGAACGAGTGCAGCAACGCCATGGCACGGTTGAACTGTTTTTCAACCGCGGGGCTGCACGAGGTCGCAAAATGGACATCGCCAAGCTGTTGCGGCGGAACACGCGCCGGTGCTTGCTGCGCAAGCGTACCCAGCGCAGCGCAGGATACCGTGATAGCTGTTGCAGTAAGCATAATCATTCTGTTCATGATGCTCTCCGGGAACGCGACATCGCGCTATCAGTCTTGCAGCTTTTAGGACTGGAATAAATATGGAAATTTGTAATAGACTGCTCCATTTAATGGAGTAATAGCCGCTGCCATGGATAAATTTCAGGCGATGACCGCCTTCGTCAGAATCGTTGAAAAGGGCAGTCTCACCGCGGCTGCGGTCGCGCTCGATACTTCTCTGCCTTCCATGGTACGAACTCTGGCTGCACTTGAGAGGCATCTCGGCATACGTCTTCTGAATCGCACGACCCGACGAATTCATCTCACGGATGAAGGTGCGCAATATCTTGAGCGCTGCCGGATCATTCTTTCCGAGGTACAGGAAACAGAGGCGGAGTTAGCCTCCCGCCGCATCGAGCTGCAAGGCAGGCTCACGGTGACCGCGTCGGTATTATTCGGCCGACGCTATATCGCGCCGATCGTAAGTGAATTTATCCAACGCCACCCCAATGTCAGCGCGGACCTGCTGTTCGTGGATCGAATAGTGAATATGATTGAGGAAGGACTGGATGTCGCCGTTCGGATTGGCCGCCTCAGCGATTCATCGCTGGTAGCCGTCCCGGTTGGCCACGTGCGTCGCGTCATTTGTGCGACCCCGCAATACCTGCGCCGTCATGGGATTCCGCGGGTCCCGGCGGACGTGCGCGCGCATCGTTGTGTCAGGCACACCGGATTGGCCCCGCGCAGCGAGTGGCATTTTCGGGCTGGACGACGCGACGTCATCGTTCCAACCACCAGCGTGGTGACTTGCAACGACATCGACAGCTCTGTGAGTGCGTGTATGAATGGCTTAGGCCTGGGTATGTTTCTTTCTTATCACGTTGAGCCGGGCAGAAAATCAGGAAAACTCAAATACGTTCTGGAGGAGTTCGAAACCGAGCCGCTGCCCGTCCAGGTGGTTTATCCTCATTCGAAGCTGTTGTCGACCAAAGTACGTGCATTTGTCGATGAGTGCGTTGGCAAACTTCGACGGGTCGGGTTCGATTAACGCAACGCTCCACGGTTCTTGGACGCACGGACCGATGACATGATCAAGATGTTAGATGCTTTTTCGCCCAGGAGAACCAGCTATGGACTTTGAGTTCAACCGTCATACCGCACTCGTGACGGGTGCGAGTCGGGGGATCGGACGCGCCATCGCGCGTGGACTGGCATTGCAGGGCGTCAAAGTGGCGGCCGCAGCGCGAAGAAGCCATCTGCTGCGCGAGCTCGTCGACGAGGTCGCGCAGCGCGGCGGCGAGCGCCCGGTCATTATCGAAGCCGACCTCTACACTGAGAACGCGGCGGAAACTCTGGCGGCGCAGGCCGCAGCCGCTTTGGGGCGCATCGATATCCTGGTCAACGCCGCCGGCGGCAGTCGTCCGATTACGTTCGACGCAACCCGCGACATATGGATGGAAGCGATGGTGCTCAACTTTTTCAGATTGAGGGAGCTGACGCACGCGGTAATTCCAGGGATGCGCGAACGAAACTGGGGACGCATCGTAAACCTCACGGGAACCTCCGAGCCGCGGATGATCAACGCCGCGTTTTCCGCGAAAGCCGCGGTCCACGCGTGGGCGAAAGGGCTTTCGCGCGAAGTCGCCCAACACAACATCACGATCAATTCGATCCAGCCCGGACGCATCCGCAGCGAACAAATCAGCAAACGCTATCCGACGCCCGAGAGCGAGCGCGAGTTTGCGCACGCGGAAATACCGATGCGCAGATTTGGCGAACCGGAGGAACTCGCCAATCTTGCGATTTTTCTCGCTTCACCGCTTGCGAGCTACATCACCGGCACGGTGATTCCAGTCGATGGGGGCATGTATCGCTTCGCGTTTTAGACCGGATTTGCAAACGCCAGCTTGCGCGGGCGTGTTCGACTGGCGCGGCGCGGAAAATTACTTCGCGCGCTGATCCGCGAAGTTTGGCTTCACCATTCCCGGGCGGAAGCTGAATACATTCGGGTCCGCGGGGTCCACGGTCGCACGGACCCAGTGTGATTCCGGATAGCCGAAAAGCTCCACGCGCGCGAAATGTTCGACCACCCGGCCGCGGCCGCCGCCGCTTTTATCATCGAGGATGAGCGGTTTATCCACGCGGAAATAGTGCGTGTCGCCATGCACCAGCACGACGGGTTTGTCGTAGGCCAGTACTTCACGCCGCAGCGCTGTCAGAAACTCGGTATAACCGCTGGGCTTTTTCGGCGGCGGTGCAATCCCAAGCGATCCTCTTCTGCGTGCGGGCCAGGTTTGCTCGAACTGCGGATTGGCCTGAATCAGGAGCATGATTGCCCTGCTGCCGTTTTGCTTTGCGTACTGGAACGCCTGTCGCATCCATTCGATATCCACCGCGTTGCGCTCGGTGTACTCGGCGTCCATTTCCGGGGTGCGGCCGAGATTATTGTTGCTGCCTGGAATATTCAAAGTGGCGAACACGACCCCGCCGTGGGTCCAGCGGGCGTTCTCGCGGAACTTGGCGTAGCGCGGATCGACGCTCTGGCGTGCGAGCGGCAGCGTGCGTTGCCCGAGGCTGCGTTCCCCCTGAAAAAATACTTCGCGCACCTTGGCGAGCCGCTCGAGCGAATCGGGTATGCCGGCCTCGTGGCAGTCCGTCCACTCGTTGTCACCGGGCGTGAAGATCAGCGGATGGCGGGATTGGTTGAATTCGTCGCGGCGCTGATAGTACGTCTCGTCTTTACAGGAATTGTAAGTCGGCGCGCCGATATCGCCGACATGAACGACGAAGGCGAGCTCAGCGCGGTTCATCTCGGCCATGATGTTCGGGAATTTGGCGGCTGACTCGGCGTCGTAGTGCTGGTCGCCGATCAATCCAATCTCGAACTTGCCGGATGAGTCGACAGCCGGAGCCGAGGCGCATCCCGCCAGTTCGAGGATACAGAACAGAATGAACAGTGGTTCGAAGATAGAGCGGCAACAGCGGATGGCGCAATTCATCAGTGTCCTAATTAAATGTTCCCGAATTTCCGCGCTGGCGCGCGTGTTGCGATGCTAAAAGGCCGGCGGCCGTTGAGTATGCCATTGTGTCGCGCGTTCGTACGCAGCGGCGGCGCGCAATAGCGTAACTTCATCATGCGCGCGGCCGACAAACTGCACGGACAGCGGCAGCCCCGCCTTTGACCGGCCGCACATCATCGCGAGCGCCGGATGGCCGGTCAGATTGAAGGGTGAGCGCGCCTGGCGCGGATAGGTGCGCGCGAGCGATTCTGCGTCGTCGATGCGGCACGCGGGGTCCATCGTATTGGCTGTCAGCAGAACGTCGACCTCGCGCAATACCGCATCGATCGCATCGATCATCTGCGGCCGGTGCCGCTGCGCATGTACGTAATCACCCGCTGACAGAAAAGCGCCGCTCATCAGCTTGCGGCGCGTTGACTCGGCGTAGTCGCCGGGACGTTTGCGCAACCACGCGGCGTGGATCGCCCACGATTCGGCCTGCATGATCACGCGCTGAACACCCGCGATTTCATGCAGCGGGGGCAGTGTGATGTCGCGGACAGTGGCGCCTTCTTGCTTGAGCGTGCGCGCGACCTCATCGAGCGCCGCTGCAACTTGCGGATCGGCGATCATATCGGTTTCGTGAAAGTGCCGCACGTAACCGACGCGCAGACCGTGCGCGCCGCGCTCGAGCTCGGCGCCGGAGAGCCGGTATGATACCGCGGCGCTGCCTGGATCTCTTGCATCGTGACCGGAGATTGCATCGAGCGTCAACGCGATGTCGCGCACCGAACGCGCCATGGGACCGACGTGATCGAGCGTGAATGAAAGCGGAAATACGCCGCGCCGCGAAACCATTCCATAGGTCGGCTTCAACCCGACCAGCCCACAGCTTCCCGCGGGATTGCGGATCGAACCGCCGGTATCCGTACCCAGCGCGAGCGGTACGAAACCGGCTGCGAGCGCGGCGCCGGAGCCCGATGACGATCCGCCGGGATGATGATCGAGGTTCCACGGATTGCGCGCTGGCGGGAACGGCAGATCGAATGACGGCCCGCCTGTCGCGAATTCATGCAGCGCGAGCTTGCCGAGCAGAATCGCACCGGCCGCGCGTAGACGCGCGATGACCGGCGCATCTTCGCGCGCCACGTTGTCGAGCATGAGTTTCGAGTGACACGTCGTCGGCAATCCCGCGATATCGATAATATCCTTGATCCCGACCGGAACCCCGTGCAATGGTCCGCGCGCGCGCCCCGCGAGAATTTCTTTCTCCGCCTCGCGCGCGGCATCTAGAGCGGCCGTCGCATCCAGGTTGATGAAAGCGTTGATCTTCGAATCGTGAGCTGAGATCCGGTCGAGGAGCGCGCGCACGAGTTCGACCGGTGAAATGCGCCGCGCCGCATACGCCGCGCTCAGTTCGGCCGCGGTCAGCCAATGCACGTCGCTCATGACACATTCCTGATCCGCATCGGCGGCCAGGGCTCGGCAACGACGTTGTCGAGATCGGGCATGGCCTTGCGCGCGTGCGCCGCCGCCTGCGCCGCTGC
>DASYSI010000541.1:0-6229 GCA_036003485.1 Burkholderiales bacterium
GCGCGGACCGGTCTATCTGTCGATCAGCGGCAGGACGATGGAGTTTGACGGCAACGCGAGGTGCACGGCGGGTTGCTAAGAGCGTTTACACATTAAAGCGCAGGCGCCGTGACGCGCCGGGAATGAAGCGCATCCCGACGCGTTCACGCCTTGCAACTAAAGCGGCGGCTCACCGCATCAGGCTGCCTTGAGCAAAACGCTCTGCTCGTTTTCGAGAATTTTCCGTACCGCCGGGCGCTTGAGCATGCGCTCCTTCCACGCCGTGTAGGCAGCGAGTTTCTGCATTGGAAATTCACCGCGCACGCCCCAGCCGTAAAACACCAGCGCATAAGGGTCGGCGACCGAGTACTGTTTTCCCATCATCCAGTCTTTGCCTTCGAGCAGCGAATTGATCTCCTCGCAATTGGCCCAGAAAGACTTGCGTCCCAATTCCTTGACCGTCGCTTGCGCCGCCTCGCCTTCGGCAAATCGCTCGGCTCGCATATAACGCTGGTACGAAGGGTGAACGATGTTGGAGAACCATGCCATGGCTGATATGCAGCGCGCTTCTTCAATCGCATCGGTGGGCATCAATTCCTTCTGCGGAAATTGCTTGGCGAGATAAGTCAGGATAGCGGTATTCTCAGTGATGATTTTACCGTCGACGCTGAGTGCCGGGACCTTACCGCGCGGGTTAATCTTGAGGTACGCCTCAGTTTTCTGTTCTCCCTTGGCGAGCAGAGTGGGTTTTTCGACGTAAGCGGTTCCGGTCTCTTCGATGCCGATATGTGAGGCCATAGAACACGCGCCGGGGCTGTAGTAGAGCGTCAGCATTGGGGGTTACTCCTAGTCTGGTAGGTTAATCGGAGCGGTTTTTCGCCCAGGATTCCGTTTGGGCTGGGGCAGTGATTATAAACTGTGCCGCAGCCGCCGGACTTGTGCGGATTTACCGCACCGGCGCCGAGGCGGCAGGCGGGATATCCGCGGCAAGCCGATAACCGGTGCCTGTTTCAGTGAGCAGAAGTTTGGGCCGGGCGGGATCGGCTTCGAGTTTGTGGCGCAGCGTGCCCATGTAGATCCGGAGATAGTGGCTGTGCTCGACGTAACCGGGACCCCACACTTCGGTCAACAGCTGCCGGTGTGTAAGCACCTTGCCCGAATACTTGATAAGAGTGGTCAGCAGGCGATATTCGATCGGCGTCAGATGAATCTCCTCTTCGTCGCGGTAGACCCGGCGTTGCGTGAGATCCACTCTCACGCTGCCTGATTTGAAAACGCTATCGGTGTCGAGGCCAGGATGCACCGCATGCCGCAGGGCGACCCGAATGCGCGCAAGCAGTTCGTCGAATCCAAACGGTTTGGTCAGGTAATCATCGGCGCCGGCGTCGAGCGCGGCGACCTTGTCGACCTCCATGTTACGCGCGGACAGGATAATCACGGGACGTGAGGTCCATTCGCGCAGCTTTTTTATCACGTCGACGCCGTCCATGTCCGGCAAACCGAGGTCGAGGATGATGAGATCCGGCTTGCGCGTGCCCGCCACGATCAGCCCGTGCTTGCCTGTCTCCGCTTCGTGGATCTCGAATCCGTGCGCGTGCAATCCCGTGCGCAGGAAACGGCGGATTTGCGGGTCGTCTTCGATGACGACTATGACCGGATTCGTCTGGCTCATTTGACGGCGAGCAGCTGTTCTTCCTCGGGCACGATCTGCGGCGGCGCTTCAGTCACGGGAATCGTGAAACGGAAGAGCGCGCCGCCGCCTTCCCGATTTTCGGCATCGATGGTTCCGCCGTGCGCCGTGACGATCGCGCGACAGATCGTAAGGCCTAGGCCTACGCCGCTTTGCGCGCCTTCCGCCGTAGCGCGGAAGAATTTTTCGAACAACAGGTCTTCTTTGCCCGGAGGAAGTCCGGGGCCCCGATCGGCGACCCAGAACGCGACCTCGCGGGAATTTGCTTCCGCGCCAACTTCGATGGCCGTGCCGCCGGGTGTGTACTTGAGCGCATTTTCGAGCAGGTTTTCCAGTACCTGCTCGATCATCACCGCGTCGACCTGGACCAGCGGCAGACCGGGCGGCAGATTTACCTTCACGGGATGATTCTCGAGGCGAGTCTGCAGCCGGGTCAACACGCCGCCGACGATCTCTTCTATCGGATACCACTCGCGCTTCAGTTTCACGCCACCCGCCTCGAGACGCGCCATGTCGAGCAAATTGTTGGCAAGCCGCGTCATGCGCCGCGCCTCTTCGTAGATCGTCTTGCTGAGGTCGCGCCGGGCGTCCTCGGACAGCGTGGTTCCGCGATCGATGAGACTGCTCGATGCGCCGACGATCGAAGCGAGCGGCGTGCGAAAGTCATGCGAGATCGCCGCGAGCAGCGAATTGCGCAGGCTTTCGGTTTCGGCGTTGACGCGCGCGGTCTGTGCTTCTTTGGCCAAGCGCACGCGCTCGATTGCCTGCACCAACTGGCTGATAAAGGTATCGACCAGGCGCTGCTGCTCGGGAAGGAAAATGCGCCGCAGGTTGACGGGAAGGAGCGCAAGCACACCAATCACTCCGGAGGACCCCTTGATCGGGAAGTAAACACCTTCGGTTCCCGGCAGCGTATCGGTGCCTTTGCCCGCCGGTTTGGCATGATCGAATACCCATTGCGCCACGCCGAGATCCGCGCTGTGGAAAGAGTACTGCATGCTCTGCGATTCTGGATAGCGGATTCGTCCTTCCGCGTCAGGGAACAGAATCACGCTCTGGCCTTCGAATTCGTCGCCAATATGCTTGACCGCCGCGCGCGCGATTTCCTCTTCCGTCTGTGCGCTGCCCAGCGCGCGCGTGAATGCGTACAGTACGCCCGCGCGCCGCTCGCGATGTGCAGACACCTTGGCTTCCGAACGTAAATTGACGGTCAGCGTGCCGACGATAAGTCCGACCAGCAGCATGACCGCGAAGGTGATCAGATACTGTACGTCGGAAACCGCAAACGAAAAGCGCGGCGACACGAAGAAGAAATCGAATGCGGCGACTGACAGTACTGACGACAAGACCGACGGGCCGCGGCCGAAGCGCGCTGCAACGACCACGACGCCAAGCAGGTAGACCATGACCAGATTCGAGAGGTCAAAATGCCCGAACATCAGCGCTGAAATCGCGGTAGTGAGCGCAGTCACACCGATGCCCCATAGATAACGCGGGTAGCGCGTTTTGGCACTGCCTTTCTCCTGCTCGGCCAATCCGAGGTAGGCGCGACTGCGGGTCAGCAGCGCGAGATTACCCGGTTGAAGGGCTATGGCTTCTTTGTCGGTTGCGAGCAGATAAATGTCAAGGTCGTGCGCGCCCCGCACGATCGTGTCGACGATCGAGCCGAGCAGCCAGCGCCGCCAGCCCGTGCGCGTCGGCTTGCCCAGCACGATCTTGGTGGCATTTTTACGGTGCGCGAATTCGAGTATGGTCGCGCTCATGTCCTGGGCCGACAGGGTCGCGGTTTCCGCGCCGAGCTCCTCCGCCAGGCGGAGATAGGCAAGCAGCTCGTCTCTGGCCGCGGCATTCAGGCGCTGCAGCCGCGGCGATTCGACGTAAGCGACGATCCAGTCGGCGTGCAGTGACGAGGCAAGCCGCTTGCCCGCACGGATAAGACGCTCCGCGATCGGATTCGGTCCGATGCATACGAGTATGCGTTCGCCGGCGCGCCAGATATCGCGAATCGCCTTGTCGTCGCGATAATCGCGCATCTGCGCGTCGACGCGCTCGGCGGTCCTGCGCAGCGCGAGCTCGCGCAGCGCGATCAGATTGCCTTTGCGGAAGAAATTTTCGATCGCGCGCTCGGCCTGCTGCGGCAGATACACTTTGCCTTCGCGCAGCCGTTCGAGCAGATCGTCCGGAGGCAGGTCGACAATCTCGACCTCGTCCGCGTGCTCGAAAACGGTATCGGGCACTGTTTCCCAGACGCGGACCTGGGTGATGCCGCCCACGATGTCGTTCAAACTCTCGAGGTGCTGGACGTTGAGTGTCGTATAGACGTCGATGCCCGCATCGAGCAGCTCCTCGACGTCGTTCCATCGTTTCGGATGACGCGAGCCTTCGGCGTTGGTATGCGCAAGCTCGTCGACGAGAATCAGCGTCGGGCAGCGCTTGAGAGCGGCATCGAGATCGAACTCGCGTAATTGTGTACCGCGATAATCGATGATTCGCGGCGGAAGTGCCCCCAAACCTTCCGCCAGCGCGAGCGTTTCTACGCGGCCGTGTGTTTCCACCACGCCGATAACGACGTCGGTGCCCTCCGCGCGCTTTTCGCGCCCTTCCGAAAGCATCGCGTAAGTCTTGCCGACGCCTGCGGCGGCGCCGAAAAAAATTTTGAGCCGGCCGCGGCGGCTTCTGGCCTCAGCGAGGTTTAGCTTGGCGAGCAATGCGTCGGGATCGGGGCGTTGTTCGATCATGGGATCCGCCGCATCGGACGGCTTAACGATCGCAAGCTTCTATCGTAGCGCATCCAGCGCCAGATTGAGCTTGAGTACGTTAACGCGCGGCTCGCCGAGGAATCCGAGCTGTCTGTCTTCAGTGTGCTCCGCGACCAGTGCTTTTACTTTGGCAACATCGAGACCGCGCGCTTTGACAACGCGCGCGACCTGATAGTCGGCAGCCGCCGGGCTGATATGGGGATCTAGCCCGCTCGCCGACGCCGTTACGAGATCGACTGGAATAGGCGCTTTGTTGTCAGGGTCGGCGTCACGCAATGCCTTGATGCGAACGGCAACTGCGTCGGTCAATGCCGGGTTGAGCGGTCCTTGATTCGATCCGCTCGATGAACTCGCGTTGTTCGGATACGGCGACGTCGCCGACGGACGAGACCAGAAATGCTTCGGATCGCCAAACGGCTGACCAATCAGTGCCGAGCCGACGGCCTTGCCGCCCTGTTCGATGAGACTGCCGTTCGCCTGGGTCGGAAAAATTACCTGCGCAAGGCCAGTGACGACGATCGGGTAAATTGCGCCGGTAATGGCGGTCATCAGGATCAGCATGACTAACGCGGGTCTGAATTGGGAAAGCATGTCAGCCTCCATTAAGGATTTGGTAAATGTTTGCTTTAGCAGACTGCTAGGCGCGGCCCAGCACCACCAGCAGCAAGTCGATCATCTTGATGCCGATAAACGGAACAATCACGCCGCCGATGCCATAGATCAGCAGGTTGTCGCGCAACAGCGCAGCGGCGCCGATCGCGCGATATTTCACTCCGCGCAGCGCGAGCGGGATCAGCGCGATGATAATCAGCGCGTTGAAAATAACGGCCGATAATATCGCGCTGTTGGGGGTCGCCAGATGCATGACGTTGAGCGCGTTTAATTGCGGATAAGTGGTCGCAAACGCCGCCGGGATAATCGCGAAATACTTGGCGACGTCGTTAGCGATCGAGAACGTCGTCAGCGAACCGCGCGTGATCAGCAGTTGCTTGCCGATCTCCACGATCTCGATCAACTTGGTCGGATTGGAATCCAAATCGACCATGTTGCCCGCTTCCTTGGCGGCCTGGGTGCCGGTATTCATCGCGACTGCAACGTCGGCTTGCGCGAGCGCCGGCGCGTCGTTCGTGCCGTCACCTGTCATTGCCACTAGCCGTCCCTGTGCCTGGGTTTGGCGGATCAGTTTTAACTTGGCTTCCGGCGTCGCCTCGGCCAGAAAATCGTCGACGCCCGCTTCCGCCGCGATCGCCGCCGCAGTTAATCGATTGTCGCCGGTGATCATCACGGTGCGAATGCCCATGCGGCGCAGCTCGGCAAAGCGCTCCTTGATGCCGCCTTTAACGATGTCCTTCAACTCGATCACGCCGAGTACGCGCTCGCTTTCAGCGACAACCAGCGGCGTACTGCCGCGCCGCGCGACGTTCTCGACGATCGTGTTTACTCCGTCGGGAAACTTGCCGCTATTCCCGACCACGTACTGGCGGATGGCGTCAGCGGCGCCTTTGCGAATTTCGCGGCCCTGAAAGTTGACACCGCTCATACGGCTCTGCGCCGAGAACGGCACGAAGGTTGCGCCCAGCGTCACGATATCGCGCTCGCGAAAACCGAACTTTTGCTTAGCGAGCACGACTATTGAGCGACCTTCCGGTGTTTCGTCGGCGAGTGACGAAAGCTGAGCCGCGTCGGCGAGTTCTGCTTCCGTCACGCCACTCGCGTGCAGAAAATTGGACGCGTGGCGATTGCCGAGTGTAATGGTTCCGGTTTTGTCGAGCAGCAGGACATCGACGTCGCCGGCAGCCTC
>DASYSI010000542.1:0-5004 GCA_036003485.1 Burkholderiales bacterium
TCACGAAGTCATGGTGCGCGGCGCGTTCGCCAACGTTCGCCTCAGGAACCAGATGGTCCACGGCGTAGAAGGCGGAGTGACGGTGCACGAGCCGAGCGGAGAACAGATGAGTATCTTCGATGCCGCGATGCGCTATGCGCAGGAGAAAGTGCCGCTGATCGTGATCGCCGGCGAGGAATACGGAACCGGCAGCGCGCGCGACTGGGCCGCCAAAGGCACGCGCCTGCTCGGCGTACGCGCGGTCATCGCCAACAGCTTCGAGCGCATCCATCGCAGCAATCTGGTGGGCATGGGCGTGCTGCCGTTTCAAATGCCGCCAGCCACCGACGCAGCGTCGCTGCATCTCGACGGCAGCGAACAATATGAACTGACCGGCCTTGATGACCACGCAAAGCCTGCGCAGCGCCTGACGCTCACGATTCACCGAAAAGACGGAACGCGGGAATTCGTTGCACTGACGCTGCGCATCGACACGCCGGCGGAATTCGAATACGCCCGCCGCGGCGGTATCCTGCCCCATGTCCTCGACGGGCTCGCCGCGGCGTGAATGAGTATGAATGTCGTCGCCGTCCGCGGGCGCTCAATCGAACCACTGTACTACTTCAAAACGCTTACCGCCCTTGAGGCGGTAGATGTTGAAGTCGCGTATATCTACCGTAAGAATGGCGCGGCAGCCTATCTCATCGGCGAGCCAGACGATTGCGGCATCGGTAAAATCAGCATCCAGCTCTGCATAGCGGGCAAGTATGACGGCGATCTCAGCGTAGGCTCCCGAAGGGAGTTCCACTACCCGGTCATGGCCCTTGGAAAGCCAATCGAGCAGTCTGATCTTGCCGGCAGTGGACAGGAAATAACACGACTCGACGACTACCGGGCCTGGAACGACGATCTGTCCCTTAAAAGCCGCGAGAAACGCCTTGGCTGCCTGATGCCGCGGATCGCGCCGGATGCCAAGGGCGACCAGAAATCCGCTGTCAGCCAAAACTTTTCTCATCGGCGCCTTGCGCGAAAGCGCCCGCGCAGCAGGCGCTTAATGTTACCGGACACATCCGAGCCGTCACCTTTGTCGCAGCCAATGTATGGATGGTCGAGATTAGGATTGCCGGCTCCTGCCGGCTTCAGCATGTCTTCGAGCGCGCGCTTGACGGCTTCGGTCTTGGTAACACGATAAGTAGTGCAATATTCGACGAGTTCCCGCTCTAGCCTGTCGGGCAGGCGGACCGTAAGGGTCATAATTTATCTCCGCTGTAATACGTCCTCAGAGCAATTGTATTACATCCAGACTGGAAGCGCCACCGCTCATAGCCATCCCATCTGGATGGCCGAAAAATGCGCGCTCGTCCAATTCACGGTGTCCTCGACAATGGCGCGATGAAACAGCACACTCGAACGCACTCTGCCATTTCCAGGATAATGCATCGCGAGGAGAATGCTGGCACATGCTGATCGCTCAACCAGGCACGATGGGACCGCTGCGGCTGCGCAACCGCATCATCATGGGACCGATGGGTACCAACTTCGGCACCACCGACGGTCTCTCGACCGAGCGCGACAAGCTTTATTACGCGGAGCGTGCCATCGGCGGCGCTGCGATGATCATAACCGAAGCGATGGTCATCACCGAAGGCGCGCGCAACCACACCAACTCGATGTGCCTGTTCCACGACCGCTATATCCCCGGTCTCGCCGGAATTGTCGAAGCGATCCATAACGGCGGAGCTTTGGCCGTCGGGCAAATCAATCACCGCGGCGCCTTGCTCAAGCGTTCGGTGCTGGGCATGGAGCCGGTCGCGCCGTCGGCCTGGCACAACCCGAACACCGGCGAGCCGGCGCGCGCATTGACTGCGCCGGAGATCGAAACGATCCAGCGTGCGTATCTCGATTCGGCGCGCCGGCTTTTTCGCGCCGGGTACGACGCGGTCGAGCTGCACGCCGCCAACGGCTATCTGTTCCAGCAATTCTTCAGCCCGCGCATCAACCGGCGCGAAGACCGCTACGGCGGCTCGCTCGAGAACCGGATGCGCTTCCTGCTCGAAACCGTCGAACTGATCCGTTCCGAGCTGCCCGAATTCCCACTGATGGTGCGCATCAGCGCGACCGAGTACTGCGAAGGCGGTTATAGCGAGCACGACATGATCGCGCTGTGCCAGGCGCTCGAGCGCGCGGGGGTCATCGCGATCGACATGTCGGGCGGCACCAACGAGAGCCCGCAGCTCTCGCGCTATTGCATCCAGCCGCCGTCGTTCGCGCGCCGCTTTCTCGAGCCGTATGCGCGGCCGATCGCCAAGGCGGTGGGCATCCCGACCATCATGGCCGGGCGCATCATCGATCCCGACGACGCCGAAGGCATTCTGCAGGCAGGCAGCGCCGATTTCGTCGCCGTCTGCCGCGCGCTGGTCGCCGACGCGTACTGGCCGCGCAAAGCTTTCGGCGAAATCAAGACGCCCATACGCAAATGCATTTCGTGCAATGTGTGTTTCGAGCGCCTGACGCTCGAGCGCGATGTCTCGTGCGTCGCGAACCCCATGGTCGGCACCGAGTTCGAGCGTATCGAGAACGCAGAGCCGCAGTTGCGCAACGCGACACCGCGCGCCGCAACCTCGCGCAAACGCATACTCGTGCTGGGCGCAGGCGTCGCAGGCGTCGAGGCGGCGCGAGTGGCTGCGGCGCTCGGACACTACGTCGAGATCTGGGAGAAATCCGACAAGCCGGGCGGCCAGATGCCGCTCGCGCTCGCCGCGCCCGACAAGGCCGATGTCGCAGGCATCTGGACTTATCGCTGGCAGCAGATCGAAAGCCTCGGCGTGCCGGTGCGCACCGGTATCGATACTAACGCGCAACTGATTCGCGAGTTCCGTCCCGACCTGGTCATCGTCGCGACCGGCGCCAAGCCGCGCCCCCTTCCGTTTCCGGTGAAAACCGATATTCCCGTGCTGCACGCGTGGGACGTCCTGCTCGATCACGAGCGCGTGGCGCGCGGAGCACGAATTACGATCGTCGGCGGCGGGATGGTCGGCATCGAGACCGCCGACACGCTGATCCATTATCGCGGCGTCAAGGCGACCGTGATTGAAGGCCTGCCGGTCATCGCGAAGGAGATGGCGCGCAACAACCGCTACGACGTACTCGACCGTCTCAAAAAAGGCGGCGCGCAGGTGCTAATCAGCGCTCGCGTCGAGTCGATCGAAGGCGACAAAGTCTGGGCCAAGGTCGCTGACAGGCGCGAGGCGATCGACGCCGGCGATGCGATCATCGTGGCGATCGGACCTCTGCCCAACCGCGACATCGTGCCCGAAGTCGAGCGCTCCGGCGCGCGCTATGCCCTCGCCGGCGATTGCAATCAGATCGGTGATTTTCTCACGGCGGTACGCGACGGCTGGATGCTCGCAACCGCGATCGACCTGCGCCTCTCGTGATGGATGCACGCGACCACGCTGGAAAGACCCATCGAAAAGCCCTACACTGATTGAAAAAGTCCGTCGTCTCCGTGGAATGCGGAGACTCAGCGCTTTCATTCTGGATTCCTGCGAGGAGTGTCCCCATGCGTGGTTTCGCGATGTTGTCTTCAGTCATCGCCGCCAGCGGCCTGAGCCTGCACTGCCATTCACAGTCTTATCCGGTCAAGCCGATCCGCATGATCAACGCGTTTGCGCCCGGTGGAGCGAGCGACGTCGTCGCGCGCAACTTCGCCGGCAAGCTCACCGAATATCTGGGACAACAGGTCACCGTCGATCCGCGCACCGGCGCCGGCGGCAACATCGCCGCGGAATTGGCTGCGCGCAGTCCCGCCGACGGCTACACGCTATTGATGGCAACGTTCTTTCTGGCGACCAACCAGAGCCTGTACGCCAAATTGAGCTGGGACCCGCAAAAAGATTTCGCGCCGATCTCGATGCTGACCGCCGCGCCGCTGATTCTGTGCGTGCACCCTTCGCTTCCAGTCAAGAGCACCCGCGACCTGATCGCGTTGGCAAAGAAACAGCCAGGCGCGCTTTATTTTCCATCGGCGGGCAACGGTACGTCGATGCATCTAGCTACCGAGTTGTTCAATATGATGACCGGCATCAAGACCGTGCACGTGCCTTATAAGGGCTCAGGCCCAGGTGTTCTCGATCTCGTCAGCGGGCGCCTGCATTTCATGCTGAATCCGATGCCCGAGCCGGTTCCTTTCATCAAATCCGGCCGGCTGCGCGCGCTCGCGACCTCGACGCCGAACCGGATCTCCGCGCTGCCGGAGCTTCCGCCCGTCGCCGAAGCCGTTCCCGGATACGAAGTTCTGACATGGCAGGGACTCGTCGCGCCGGCCGGCACGCCCGCAGAAATCATCAATCGTCTGAATGCCGCGCTCATCAAAGCGCTCAAAGATCCCGAGTTCGAATCGCGCATGCGCGGCATGGGCCTCGAGCTCTATGGAACCACGCCCGAGCAATTCGCGCAGTTCATCAGGAACGAGAGCGCGAAGTGGGCGAAAGTCATCAAGGCTACGGGCGCGCGGATTGATTAACGGCATTGGTGCGCCCGCTGTTGGGACGTTGTTTATTTAGCTGCCACGTTTAGCGGCTCGCACGACCCTTGCGGCACGCTTTGCCTTTAACCTGCACTCCCGCCCATTTCTCGATGTAGGTGACGAGCGTTGTCATGTCTTGTTTGCCACCGCTTTGTGCGTAGACGTACTGCCAAAGCTGACGCGCTGCGCTCCCGACCCACATCGGAACACCCAACGCCTGGCATTCGTCGATGGCGAGTCCCACATCCTTGCACGCGCCCGAGATCGGAAAGCCGAAATCAAACGTGCGCGGCAATACCGACTTCGGAAATTTATCCTGGGTTGCGCTGTTGCGTCCAGTACCCGCGTTGATTACGGCTATCATCATGTCGGGGTCGAGACCAGCCTTGACTCCGGCCACGAACGCTTCCGACGTGATGGCCAAGGCCGTCGTCGAGAGCAGGTTATTGAGGAGCTTCATGGTTTGACCCTGCCCCGGTTGGCGGCCGACTTCGAAT
>DASYSI010000543.1:0-6829 GCA_036003485.1 Burkholderiales bacterium
ATGCGAAACAACTGCCCGGTCAGGTTCCAGCGCGATCCATGAAGATACAGCACGGCGGGCGCATCGCGCGCGGCAGCCGGCCACCACCACGAGTGAATGCGCTGAACGCCGCCCGGGGTTGAAAACGGAAGATCGAATTCCTGCACGCCGCGCGGCAGCCCCGTGTACCACGAAGCCGTGCCGGGCTCGATGCGGAAAACGAGCTCGCGTTCCTTGCGCGCAAGCTCGGAGCGGCCGGTCGTCGCCAACACGACCGCGGCGCCCGTCACCGCGAGCAGCACGAGCCGCCTGCCCGTCAACCAGGCCAACCTCTTCGCCATCATTCAGAACCTCCCTGAGTTATCAACCAGCCGCAGCGATTGCGCCAGTTAGACCGGATTGGGTGCGACTGGTTTCGATTGAATACCGTAGTTTACAAAATTCACGCGTGCCGCGTGCTTGCAGATTCGATCGTATAGGCCGTTCATCATCCCCTTGCCGCTTTGCGCGGACCATTTCCCGTCGGCGCCCGATTAACGTCATAATCCAAATTTACGCAGGTGGCATCACGCGCTTATCCTCGAGTTGACAGGAGAGAAGCTGTATGGAAGTCAAACCGCTGGGACCCGGGTTCTTCGCCGAAGTCCGCGGCGTCGGGCTCGCTGAAGTCGCCGCGCACGATAACGCGTATGCGGCGGTGCGCGCGGCTTTCGAGGAACACTCGGTGCTGCTGTTTCGCGCGCAGCCGATCACCGACGAACTGCAGGTTGCATTTTCCAAACGCTTCGGGCCGCTCGAGATCGCCAAGGTTGCATCGATTGGCGAAGGAACGCCGTTCAGCATACTGACGAACCTCGACGGCAAGGGCGGCGTGGTCGCGTCCGATCATAAGGAGGCATTGCGCGCACGCGCTAACCAGCTCTGGCATACGGATAGTTCGTTTAAAGCGACACCCGCGCTTGCGTCGGTGTTCTCGGCGCGCACGATTCCGCCGGCCGGCGGCGAAACCGAGTTCGCGTCGATGCGGCGCGCGTGGGAACGCCTGCCTGAAACGATGCGCGCGCGGCTAGACCGCGCGTGCGCGTGGCATGATTACGCGCATTCGCGCGGTAAAATCGCGCCGCATCTCGCCTCAGAGCGCGAGAAGAACGCGCTGCCGCCGGTGCGCTGGCGCACGTGCTGGCGCAATCCGGTCAACGGGCGCGACTCGCTGTATGTTGCATCGCATACCTACGCGATCGACGGCATGACGAACGATGCAGCGCAGGCGCTGATTGCGGACTTGATCGCCGCCGCCACGGCGCCCGGCTGCACCTGGCTCCATCACTGGCAGCCGGGCGACGTTGTGATATGGGACAATCGTGCCGTACTGCATCGCGGCCGGCCGTGGCCCGATGACCAACCGCGGCACATGGTACGCACGACGATCTCGGCCACCGATGCGGACGGCCTGACCGGGCTGCGGCCGCCCAGCGCAACCGCAGCCGCGCGATAACACGCGGCAATCACAAGGAGAAATCGATGGTCGTAACACCTTTGTACGCCGGACTGCTCACGCTGTGGTTTATTGTGCTGAGCGCGCGCGTCCTTGGCTTTCGCCGCCAGGGAATTTCATTCGGCGATGGCGGCAATCCTAAGGTGCTGCGAGTGGTTCGCGGGCATGCGAACTTCGCCGAGTACGTTCCGCTCGCACTTGTGCTGATGGCGCTCCTCGAGTTGAGCCGCTTCTCGATCTACATCCTGCACGCGCTCGGCATCACCCTTGTGATCGCGCGGCTGCTTCACGGATATGCGCTGTCGTTTACCGAGCACTTCCAGTTCGGCCGCGTCGGCGGCGCAGCGCTCACTTTGGCAGTGCTGCTGATCGAAGCCGTGCTTTGTATCTACCAGGCGATGCTGGCGCATTGGGTCTGGTGTTGCGCATGAAGAACGCGCCGCGTCAGGAAGTCTCTGCGCTCGCGCTTGAGCTCAGCCAATACATCGCGACGGCGATCAGAAAACCGCTGCCGCGCGCAGTCGCTGATCGCGCGAAAATTCACCTGGTCGACATCTTCGCAGCCATGGTCTCGGGTTCGCGCCTGCTGCCTGGCAAGGCGGCAATCGCTTACATCCGCGCGCACAGCGCGAAGCCTGAATGCGGCGTGGTCGGCACGCGCATCGTCACTTCCGCGGTCAACGCTGCGCTCGCAAATGGAATGTTCGGGCACGCGGACGAAACCGACGCGACGCATCCGCCGTCGCTCACGCATCCGGAAACGAGCGTGGTGCCGGCGGCGTTGGCAATCGGCGAGCGCGGCCGCATCCCGGGCAGGACCGTGCTGCGCGCGATCGTGCTCGGTTACGATATCTGTGCGCGGCTGCTGCTCGCGCTGCAGCCGATGCCTTTCCTGCGCTCGGGACATCATGCGGGCGCATTTGGCCAGGCATTCGGCGCCGCCGCCGCCGCGGGCGCGCTGCTGAAGCTCGACGCGCGCCGCGTGCGCTATCTGCTTTCGTACTCCGCACAACAGGCGTCGGGCCTCTACACGATGTTTCGCGACCCTCAGCATATCGAGAAGGCGTACGGCATGGGCGGCATGCCCGCGCATAACGGCACAGCGGCGGCGTTGATGGTTGCCGCCGGCTTCACTGGCGTGGAAGATGTCTTTTCGGGAGAGCGCGACTTCTTTTTTACTTTCGCGCCTGAAGGTGATCGCAACGAGCTCACGCGCGGCCTCGGCCGCGATTACGAAATCCTACGCGGAGCCATCAAACGCTGGCCGGTGGGCGGTCCGATCCAGGGTCCGCTGCACGTGCTGCGCGATCTGATTGAACAGCATCGGATTACGGCCGGCGACGTCGTCGAGGTCATCGCGCGCATGCCGGACAAAGAGCTCGAAATCGTCAACAACCGCGACATGCCGGATATCTCGGTGCAGCATCTGCTTGCTGTGATGCTGCTCGACGGCGGCGTGACGTTCGCTTCGGCGCACGATTTCAAACGCATGCGCGACCCGCGCGTGCAGAAGTTGCGCGAGCGCATCAAGGCGGTCGGCGATCCAGGTCTCACCGACGCGCAACGACGCTGGCGCTGCGTGATGGAAATCAGGCTGAAGGACGGCCGGCGCTTGACGCACCAGACGCTGGCCGCCAAAGGCAGCTTCGAGAATCCGCTCACACGCGCGGAGGAGGAAGAAAAAGCGCGCGATCTGCTGGCGCCGGTGCTCGGCCGCAAGCGCAGCGACGCGCTGCTCGCGGCGTTGTGGGATTTTGAGAACATCAAGGACGTACGCGCGCTGCGCACGCTGTACGCGAATTAAGATTCAGCACTCAAGATCGAGCGCGTGGTCATGACTCTTCGTCGCGTGCGCGGCGTCTAGCTGCGCGCGTCAATCCGCGTGAATTCCCGCGGTCTTGATCACTTTTTGCCATGCCGCGGTTTCAGCTTTCATCTGCGCGGCGAATTCTTCGGGACTTCGGCTCGTTTCAACTTCGAGACCCTGCCGGCCGAACGCTTCCTGCACATCCGGCAGATTGACCGCGCGCACCGCCTCGTCGAAAAGGCGTTTGACGATGGCACGTGGCGTCTTTGCCGGCACCAGCAGCGAATACCACGACGACACGTCGAAACCGGGAAAACCCGATTCCGCGAGCGTCGGCAGATTCGGCGCGACCGCTGAGCGCTTGAGTCCCGTCACTGCGAGCGCTTTTAGCTTGCCCGCCTTGACCTGCGGCATCGTTGAGGCAACGCTGCCAAACAGCACCTGCACCTCACCGCCGAGCACGGCCGCCGCGGCGGGTCCGCCGCCTTTGTACGGCACGTGCACGAGGTCGACGCCGGCGCGCAGCTTGAACATTTCCGCCGCCAGATGCAGCGGGCTGCCCACACCCGCGGACGAATAGTTGAGCTTGTTCGGCGCAGATTTCGCGAGCGCGATGAAATCTTTCAGCGTCGCCGCGGGCACCGACGGATGCAGCACCAGAATGTATTGCGCGGATGCAAGCTTGGTGATCGGCTGCAAGTCGCGCATCACGTCGAACGGGAGCTTATAGAGCAACGGGTTTACGACCAGCGTGGTACTGAAACCGAGCAACACCGAATAGCCATCGGGCTGCGCCGTCACAACAACCTCGGTCGCGAGGTTACCGCCCGCGCCGCCGCGATTGTCGACGACCCACGTCTGATGCATGCTCTCGGTGAGCTTGGGCGTCATGATACGGGCCAGAGCGTCAGCGCCGCCGCCGGGCGGAAACGGCACGAGCAAGCGTATCGGCCGCGTAGGATAATCGTTGGGAGCATTTTGCGCCGCGCCCGCGTGAGCGGCTGCAATCAGACTCAGCGCCGCAAATGCCGAGCGCACGGTTGTCAAGCTGGCGATCATGCTTTTCCCCTCGTGTGGTATAAGTTAGCGTCAATACTACCTGTTCTGCCTACCTGACCGTCAAGCGCATCGGCGGCATCGAGTGCGGACGCTCACAATCTCTCCGGAAAGAACCCGCAATGACAACGATAGTCGAATACCTCGCGTCTTATGTCACATCGCTGCGCTTCGAGGATCTTCCGCCTGAAGTGGTGCACCAGGCGAAGCGCCTGATCGTCGATTCGATCGGCTGTGCCATCGGCGGCTACTCGGCGCGACCCGCGCAGATCGCGCGCCAGATCGCGCACGCCATCACTGCCGAGCGATCGGCAACTGTGATCGGCAGCCTCAAGCCGAGCAGTCCGGATCTCGCGTGTTTCGCCAACGGTGTGATGCTCCGCTATCTCGATTTCAACGATGGTTACACGAGCAGTGAATCGGGGCATCCGAGCGACAGCATCGCAGCGGCGCTGACCGCGGCGGAAGTCGCAGGCGCGAATGGGCGCGAACTGATCGCCGCTGTGGTGATCGCGTATGAAGTGTTCTGCCGCATATGCGATCAGGTCGACCTGAAACCGCTCGGCTTTGATCACGTAACCATCGGCGGCATGGCGAGCACCGCCGCGGCGGCGCGCCTTTACGGCTTGTCCGAGACGCAGACCCGCGAAGCTTTCAACCTTGGCGTCGCTCCCAACATCGCGTTGTATCAGACGCGCATCGGCAGCGTTTCGATGTGGAAGGGCTGTGCGTATGCGAACGCGAGCCGCAATGCGATATTCGCAGCGACGCTGGCGAGCCTGGGAATGACGGGACCGGACCCGATCTTCGAAGGTATCGGCGGTTACTTCAAGGCTGTCTCGCGCGAGCCTTTCACGCTCGCACCTTTCGGTGGCGGTGACCAGCCGTACAAAATTATGGAATGCAGCATCAAACGCTTCCCGCTCGGGCAGTACTCGCAGACCGTCGTAGAAGCCGCGCTCGAACTGCGGTCGAAAATCCGCGACATAGCCGAGATCGACGAAATTCGCGTCGCGACGGTGCGCTCGGCGATCCGGCTGATGGCGGGGGATCCGGAGAAATGGCGCCCGGCGAATCGCGAAACCGCCGACCACAGCCTGCCCTATACGGTTGCAGTGGCACTCAAGTATGGGACTGTCGAGCGCCAGCATTTCGACGAACGCTACCTGCGCGATCCCGCACTGCTGGAATTGGCTCAGCGCGTCAAAGTCGAGCACTCCGAAGCCGCGGAGCGCCGCGCGCCGGAAGCGATGCTGTGCGAACTTGCGCTCGCTACCCGATCGGGCCAGACCTTCCGTGCCGAGGTCGCGTACCATCGCGGTCACTACAAGAATCCGATGACCGACGGCGAGGTCGAGAACAAATTTCGCTCGTTGTGCGCGGATTCCCTGCCTGCGGAACGGACGAACGAATTACTCGAGCGTCTATGGCATCTCGACGCGGCGACCGATGTCGGCGGGATTATTCGATTGACCCAGATCGGCGCCGCCTGACGCCCGGATTTCAGCATGTAGACTTTAGGAGAACGGAAAAATAGGGCGGTGGCCGAAGGTCGCAGAGAGCCATCCTCCATCTGCGCGAGGCGGCGGCTTGCTTTCATATCCGGCCGCGCCTAGACTGACACGTTCAACAAATCAAAGAGGAGACGGACCATGCGTTCCAGCGGCATGCAAGGCGGTTTGAAATATCTTTGGCTGGTGCTGGCGCTCGCAGCATGGCCGGTGTCTGCGGAAACGGCCCTCATTTACGTCACAAACAGTGCCGGCGACAACGTTCACGTCATCGACCCCGCGACGAACAAGGTCGTGCAGGTGATCAATGGCATCGAAGCGTCACACGGGGTAACGTTCTCGCCCGACGGCAAGCGCGTCTACATCAGTAACGAATCTGAAAGCACCGTCGACGTAGTCGATCAAAAATCCGGCAAGATCACCAATAAAGTGCCTTTGAGCGGGCGTCCCAACAATCTCGCGGTAACGCCTGATGGCAAGCGGCTGGTGGTTGCAATTACCGAGCCCGGCACACTCGATATCATCGATACGACGGCGTTAAAAGTAAGCAAGACCATTCCGATGACCGGACGCCTGCACAACACCTATGTCACGCCGGACGGGAAGTATGCGGTGTCCGGATCGACGCGAGGGAGATTTCTAAATGTCGTCGATCTGCAAACCGAAAAAACCGCGTGGGAGATCAAGTTCGACGGCGGCGTGCGTCCGATGGCGTTCGAGGTTAACCCCGACGGCTCGACCCGCCGCATATTCGCGCAGATCTCGAATCTCCACGGCTTTGCGGTCGTCGATTTCGCGGCCCAGAAGGAAGTAGCAAGAATCGTCATGCCGGAAGAGCCGAAGGGTTATGGAGTCGTCGAGGGACGCGCCGGAGCCGGAGTGCCCTCGCATGGGATCGGCGTAGCGCCGGACGGCAAGAGCTTGTGGGTCAACAGCCATTATGCCAACGCTGTTTTTGCCTACTCGCTGCCCGACCTCAAG
>DASYSI010000544.1:0-5083 GCA_036003485.1 Burkholderiales bacterium
TTGGGTTATCAGTCTTCGTGCGCCAGCATGCGGATGATGTAGCCGCCTGATTTCTCATCGCGCTCGAGGGTCAATAGATGCTTGGCCTCGGCTTCCTCCAATAGCTTGTTGAACGAGCGAAAGCCGTAATAGGCCTCATTGAAACCAGGTTTGCGGCGCTTCAATGCCTGTTTCACCATCGAGCCCCAGATTTTTTCGTCTTCACCCCGCTCGGTGCCGAGCGCTTCTATGGTCTCGAGGATCAAGTCGAGTGCTTCCTGTTTCTTGTCGTCGTCCGACTTGGGAGCGGCTTCGGCCACGGCAGCGCTCGATTCGGGTTTGGAAGAGGTTTTCTTTGGGATGGCGCGCTTGCGCACCGGTTTTTCGCGCACGAGGTCGTCGTAAAAAATGAATTCGTCGCAGTTCGCGATCAGGAGGTCGGAAGTCGAATTCTTGACCCCGACGCCGATCACGACTTTGTCGTTTTCGCGCAGCTTGCTGACGAGCGGCGAAAAGTCCGAATCGCCGCTTATTATGACGAAGGTGTCGACGTGCGACTTGGTGTAGCAGAGGTCGAGCGCATCGACAACCATGCGAATGTCGGCTGAATTCTTGCCCGACATCCGCAGGTGGGGAATTTCGATCAGTTCGAATGACGCTTCGTGCATCGGGGCCTTGAAACTCTTGTAGCGATCCCAATCGCAATAGGCTTTCTTGACGACGATGCTGCCTTTGAGCAGCAGGCGCTCGAGCACCTTGTCGATGTCGAATTTGGCGTATTTGGCGTCGCTCACGCCCAGCGCAACATTTTCAAAGTCACAGAACAGCGCCATATTGATGATTTCAGATCGTGCAGCCATTCCTATGCTCCATTGTCGTTATTATTGCGCCGGCAAAACGTTTCAGCGCCGGCGTTGACGGCATTTTACCCGCCGTGGAGACAAATGTCGTTTGCGGATATAGCGAGCCCGTCTCGCGAATCAGATCTGCGCTTTGATATCGAGCTGTTTGCCTTTGCGGCCGCCGCCGACCATGGCCACCTCCGCAATGGTTCCCGCGACCAGCAGTTTCGCCATGTCGATCGTGCGCTCGACCAGCGCGCGCGCTCCTTCGTGCAGCGCCTCGCTCATCTCAACGTAGCGGGTGTTGTTTTCCATGTCCTCGGCGCTCCACCCGCGCGAGTGCGCGATGTACGGAAACTGCGGAAACTGGCAGCCGACTTCGGCAAAAAAACCGAGCATGTGTCCGGCTACCGCCTGCACATTGTCCTGCCCGCCAGTGATGATGAATGCGGACGCCTTGTTCTTGAGCAACTGGCGATTGGCGATCGTTTCCTGATTCTGTATACAGTTCATGCGCTCGACCATCTTGAAGTAAAGGCTGCTTGCGGCACCCCAGCGAATCGGCGTTGTGACCAGTATCGCGTCCGCCCAATGAACGATTGCCTCGTAAACGCGGTCGAGCTGGTCGGTCGGATCCATTTGCGTGATCGAACATGGCCAGGTACACGCGTGCGCGCTTTTCGAGTAATAGCCTTCGCAATGACGGAAGTTGAGCTTGCGCAGATAGATGATCTCAGCTTCACAGCCGCGCGTCCTGGCGTGTGCGAGCGCGGTTTCGAGCAGCGCATCCGAAGTGCTGTAGCGCGCGTGCTCGGGGTGCATCGCCGTGGTCGAAATGCCGATCACGCGAATCGGACCGGGGGCGCGCTTGATGGGACGCGCGAGAGGGTGGGGCGGGTGCGGCTTTTTGGTGCGCGGGGTTGCCGCGCGGATATCGATCAGCACGCGTCCGTTCTCGACTTTGACCGGATAGCTCGGCACGCGGTCTTCCTCGAAGCCGGGCTCGCCTTTACCGGTACGGCAGTGAAATTTCCAAAAATGCCACGGGCAGGCCACGTACTCGCCGTCCAATGAGCCTTCGCCGAGCGGCCCGCCGGCGTGGTTGCACACTCCGGATATCGCGCTGAAAGTTTCGTCGCGGTAACAGAGTGCGATGCGCAATCGTTTGGCGGTGACAGGCTGTAATTCGCGCCGCGCGAGCTCGTCTTTCGCACCTACATCTATCCATTCTTCTTTCGGCATGCGAGCCTCCTGTGTTGCGCGAATGGCGCTGCCGGGTTGTCAACATCCCGGGCGCCTGTACTTGGAACTCGCCGACCTTGCGCGTCAGCGAGGAGTTTACCGTTGTTGCGCGGCCTGTATAAAGACGCAATCGATCTCTGCAAATTGGCGAAATCGATTCCCTGTCATGTGGCTAAGGGAATAAGATAACTCAAATGATGAAAAACTTCTCGGCCGCGGGCCATGATTGCAGGCGTTGCTGAATGTACTCGCAGGCATAGCGCTGCTGGTATGAGGCACCCACATCGGACGCATTAGATTCACGCGCAAGCCCGACCAAATGAAACGGATGCCGGCGCAGACCGAGCCCGTGCCTGACATCGAGTGCGGTGTCACGCCATGAGCCTGCCGCTACATATCACGCTGCTGGTGCTGTTCGCGGCGCTGATGCATGCCGCGTGGAACGCGATCGTCAAATCGAGCGCGAGCAAGCTGCTCGATGCTGCTACGCTTTCTTTTGCGGCAGGACTCATCTGTCTCGCCATACTGCCGTGGGTGCCGTTACCCGAACGCGCGTCGTGGCCGTGGCTTGCGGCGTCAGCGATCCTGCACGTCTTCTATTTTCTGACACTCGCGGGAGCCTACCGCTGGAGCGATCTTTCGTACGCGTATCCGCTGATGCGCGGCATAGCGCCGCTGCTGGTCGCGTTGAGCGGGATCTTCTTGCTCGACGACCAACTGACCGCGGGGATGTGGGCGGGCATCGCCCTGATAACCATCGGCATACTCGCCCCGGTGCTTTGGCGTCCGGCGGCGGTTTCGGTCAAAGGCACGCTGATTGCGCTTGCCAATGCCGTCGTCATCGCATGCTATACGCTGATCGATGGTAACGGCACGCGCGCTTCCGGCAATGCGCTCAGCTATTGCGTGTGGCTTTTTTCGCTCGACGCGCTTCCGATTGCGCTGGTGGCGCTTGCGATTCATCGCCGGCGGGCGTTGGATTACGCAATACGGCGCTGGAAGCCGTGCACCGTGGGCGCGATTTTTACGCTGGGTTCCTACGGAATCGTGCTGTGGGCGATGGTCCAGGCGCCTATCGCAGCGGTGGCCGTGTTGCGCGAGACCTCGGTAATCTTCGCGGCGATAATCGGAAGCACGCTGTTACAGGAACGGCTGGGGCGGCTGCGCATCGCCGGTGCAGTGGTGGTTGCGTGCGGGATAGCGGCGCTCAGACTGTAGCGCGGGCAGCCGGGCGTACGATCTCGCGGTCGTTGATGGGATAGTTGAGGATTGCGGCGAGTATTCCCATTCCGATCGTCAGCATCCACATCAGGCGGTAAGAGCCGGTCGAATCAAACAGGTAGCCTGCCAGATAGACCCCGAAAGAGCTGCCGATCTGATGGAACAGGAACGCAATTCCAGACAGCGTCGATAAGTATCGCACGCCGAAAATCTGAGCGATCACGCCGCTCGTGAGCGGCACGGTACCCAGCCACAGGAAACCGATCACGGCGCCGAACGCATAAACCGACAACGGCGTAATTGGCTGCGAGATGAATACGGCAATTGCGATGGCGCGTGTCAGATAGAGTGTGCTCAACAAGTATTTCTTGGTGTAGCGCCCGCCGAGCCATCCCCACCAATAGCTCCCGAAGATGTTGAACAATCCGATCAGCGCGAGCGCGATCATTCCGGTTTCTGGCGTCATGTGCTGGTCGACCATATACGCCGGGAAGTGAATCGAAATGAACATGAGCTGGAAACCGCAGACCGTGTAGGCAATACACAGGAGCCAGTAGCCGCGGTGAGCGAGCGCTTCGCGCAATGCTTCGGGAATCGACTGTTTGAATTGTGCGGCTACGTCCGTCCGACGGTCCTCTATGAGTGCTCGCGACAACGGTATGACGAGCAACACCGTCAGCGCCAATGTCATCAGCGCATTGTGCCAGCCGATATGGGTGATCAGCGTTTGGCCGTAGGGCAACATCACGAACTGTCCGAATGAGCCGGCAGCACCGGCGATGCCGAGTGCCACGCTGCGCTTTTCCGGCGGGAACGCGCGGCCGATAACGCCGTAGACAATGCTAAAGCCGCTGCACGACAATGCCACGCCCACGAGAAGTCCCGCACTCAAGGTGAATTCCAAGCCGCTGCCGGGGTTAGCCATCAATAACAGACCTAGCGCGTACAGCAGTGCGCCGCCGGCCATCACGCGCCCCGCGCCGAACTTGTCGGCGATCATTCCGGTGAACGGCTGTGCGATTCCATAAACCAGATTCTGCAGCGCAATTGCGAACGAGAATGTCCCGCGGCTCCACCCGAGGTCAGCCGTGATCGGCTGCAGGAATAGACCGAAACTGTGGCGCGTGCCCAGCGCGATGGTGAGCGCCATGCCGCCGCACAATAGAATGATTGTGGGAGTGCGCCAGCTTTTTGAGATTGATGAATTCACGGTAGGATTGCATTTTAGCAGGCCGATGGAGAGCCCGCTGAGTTCGACATCAGCCTGCAAGCGTTTTGACTGCGGCCGCGCTTACTCTACGCGCGCTTACGCTACAATTTGCTTAGTATCTGTTATCGCCAGGCGGCATACTATTTTTTCTGCTTGGATTCGTTCAATGCCCGTGCTGCAAAAAATCGAGGGCGGCCGCGTCCCGGTCAGCGCTTACACCGACGAGATCGAGGCGAGCGCGCGCCGGCAGCTCGAGAACATTGCGCAGCTACCGTGCATATTTCATCATGTTGCAGCGATGCCGGATGTGCATACCGGCATCGGTGCTACCGTTGGTTCTGTGATCGCGACGCAGCGTGCGATTATCCCGGCCGCGGTCGGAGTCGATATCGGCTGTGGCATGATCGCAGCACGGCTGACGTTGAGCGCCGCCCAGCTCGATGAGCGCAGTCTGAAAAGAACATTTGATCAGATCAGCCGCGATGTTCCGGTCGGGCGCGAACAGCACAGGCCCGAGCGCGCGGCGCTCGATGCGGCCGCGCCGTTCGAGGGCGGGCTCAAGCGTATCCTCGCACGGCATCCGGATCTC
>DASYSI010000545.1:0-10660 GCA_036003485.1 Burkholderiales bacterium
AAACTGCGCGCCGAACTGCACGAACTCAAAACCATACGACGCCCGGCGATCATTGCCGCGATCGCGGAAGCACGGGCCCACGGTGATCTCGCGGAAAACGCCGAATACGCTGCAGCTAAGGAGCGCCAGAGCTTCATCGAGGGGCGCATCGCGGAAGTCGAGACCAAGCTTTCCAATGCACAGCTCATCGACCCGGCGCTGATCGACGCTGACGGCGGCTGCGTATTCGGCGCCACGGTCGAGCTCGAGGACATGAACAATGGCGAGGTCGTCACTTATCAAATCGTCGGTGACGATGAGGCGGATATCAAGTTAAACAAGATCTCGATCAGCTCGCCTATCGCGCGTGCATTGATCGGCAGGCATGCGGGCGACGTCGCCGAAGTGAACGCGCCCGGCGGCGTGCGCGAGTACGAGATACTGGACGTTAAATATATCTAGTGTCCTGAATCGTTAGTTCGTCGATAGAGTCATAAACGTGCGATGGATGATGCAATGCAAAAGTGTCGATTCTCGACATCTTTTGTTCGGCGAATTAATGATTCAGGACACTTACCATGAAGTCGCTCGCTGAAGGCATTTACGCGGTTGCGCTTACGTTGTGGATCGGCGGTTTGTGGGCGATCGGTTATATCGTTGCGCCGACTTTGTTCTCGACGCTGGGCGACCGCGCACTTGCCGGCAGCCTCGCCGGCAAGCTGTTCACGCTGATCGCGTATGTCGGCATCGGCTGCGCTTCGTATCTTTTGATGTTCCGGCTGATGCGCTTCGGCGGCGCCTGCTTCAAGCATGCCATTTTCTGGATCGTGCTCGCAATGCTCGGGTTGACGCTCGCGGGAGAGTTCGGCGTGCAGCCGATACTCGCGACCCTCAAAAATCAGGCCTTGCCGAAGGAAGTCATGGAAAGCGTGTTTCGCGACCGCTTCGCGGCGTGGCATGGCGTGGCGAGCGTGCTTTACCTGATAGTCAGCGGCCTGGGCGTGCTGCTGGTGTGGCTGCAGGGGCGTGGCCCGCGCTAGCCTGCTGCGAGCCTCGACTGCGTCAGAATCGGCGGGTGGTTCAGGACGAGCCCTAACTGCCGGACAGATTGCCCGTATAACGCTCGACAGTTCGCGCTCAGCGTTGAAAACTGCGTTTGCTGCGGCGCGGGGCTTTGCGCTTCGTCGGGTTGGGCTTCTTGCGTTGCGTTTTGGCCTCCGGGTCTTCGGGAAGTGGCCGGTAAACGACGAGAATTTTCCCGATATGCTGCACCGGTGCCGCATGCAGAGAGGTGCATATTTCTCCGTGCCAGCCCTCGCGCGTCGCGTGTTCGCCCGCAAGCACGCGGATCTTGATCAATTCATGACTTTTGAGATTGTTGTTGATTTCGTTGAGCACAGTCGTACTTAAACCGGCATTGCCGATCACGACCACGGGACGCAGGTTGTGTGCGCGCGCACGCAGCGTACGGCGCTGGGCCGATGTCAATTCGAGAATCATGATCGCATCCTAACCGATGAAACGCACCAAGACTAGCAAGCAGTGGATGCGCGAGCACGTGAACGACGTGTTCGTGCAGCGCGCGCGCAGCGAAGGTTACCGCTCGCGCGCGGCGTACAAGCTGCTGGAAATTGCCGCGCGCGACAAGCTGCTCAAACCGGGCCTGGTCGTGGTCGATCTTGGCGCGGCCCCTGGCGGCTGGTCGCAAGTAGCGCAGGCGCAGGTCGGCGCGCGCGGCCTGGTCATTGCGCTCGACGTGCTGAAAATGACGCCGCTGCCCGGTGTCAAGTTTCTGCAGGGCGATTTTCGCGAGGTCGCCATGCTCGATGCGATCGAAGAGGCGCTTCACGGCCGCAAGGTTGATCTTGTTTTAAGCGATATGTCACCCAACATCAGCGGTATCAGCATGAGCGACCAAGCGCGCGCGATGCATTTGGCGGAGCTGGCGCTGGAATTTTCTGGTCGTCAATTGCAACCGGGCGGCAACTTGCTGGTCAAAGTGTTCCAGGGCTCTGGATTTGAAGCATTTTTTTGCATGATGCGGGCACGCTTCGACGCCGTCATGACGCGCAAACCGGAAGCCTCCCGCGGGCGCAGCAACGAGCTCTACCTGTTGGGCAGGCGTTATTCAGGCCGCGAATGATCGAGCCGAAAAGCGAACTTCTTTCCGGACTAACGCAGTCGGAAGAAAAGAGTCTAGAATTGAGTGAGATACGTGCGTTAGCTGTGCAAGAAGTTACGAGGAGCGATGTTGAATAATCTAATTAAAAATGTAGCGATCTGGCTCGTTATTGCGCTCGTGTTGATGACGGTATTCAACCAGTTCAGCAACCGGCAGACCGCGCAGAGCATCATTCCATACTCGCAGTTTATGGAAGAAGTCAAGCAGGCGCGCGTCAAATCGGCGCTGGTCGAGGGTCGTACTGTGCGGTGGCAGTCGATCGACGACCGTAAATATATAACCTACAGTCCCGGCACGCTCGGCGACCTGTGGATGGTGAGCGATCTGCTCAAGTACGGCGTCAAGGTCGATGCCAAGCCTGAGGAAGAGCAGAGCTTCCTCATGCAGATCTTCATCTCATGGTTTCCGATGCTGCTTTTGATCGGCATCTGGATTTTCTTCATGCGTCAAATGCAGGGCGGTGGGCGCGGCGGCGCGTTCTCATTTGGCAAGAGCCGCGCGCGCATGATGGACGAAAGCAACAACAGCGTCACGTTTGCCGATGTCGCCGGCTGCGAAGAGGCGAAAGAAGAAGTCAGCGAGTTGGTCGAGTTCCTGCGTGATCCTGGCAAGTTCCAGAAACTGGGAGGGCGCATACCGCGTGGCGTGCTGATGGTCGGCAATCCCGGCACCGGCAAAACGCTGCTCGCGCGCGCAATCGCCGGCGAAGCCAAAGTACCGTTTTTTAGCATTTCCGGATCGGATTTCGTCGAGATGTTTGTCGGTGTCGGCGCCGCGCGCGTACGCGACATGTTCGAACAGGCGAAAAAGCACGCGCCGTGCATCGTATTCATCGACGAAATCGACGCAGTCGGCCGCCAGCGCGGCGCGGGCCTGGGCGGCGGCAACGATGAGCGTGAGCAGACGCTGAATGCGCTGCTGGTGGAAATGGACGGGTTCGAGGGCAGCGCGGGCGTGATCGTGATCGCCGCGACCAATCGTCCTGACGTGCTCGATCCGGCTTTAATGCGTCCCGGCCGCTTCGACCGCCAGGTGGTGGTGCCGCTGCCCGACATTCGCGGCCGCGAGCAGATACTGCTCGTGCACATGCGCAAGGTGCCCGTCGCGCCTGACGTCAAGGCCGATATCATCGCGCGTGGCACACCCGGGTTTTCGGGCGCCGATCTCGCCAACCTCGTAAACGAATCGGCGCTGTTCGCGGCGCGCAAGAGCAAGCGCCTGGTCGACATGGACGACTTTGAGCAGGCCAAAGACAAGATCTACATGGGAGCCGAGCGCCGTTCGATGGTGATGCCCGAGGACGAGCGCGTCACCACGGCATACCATGAGGCGGGACATGCGGTAGTCGCTTATTCGCTTCCTAAGGCCGATCCGGTACATAAGGTCACGATTATTCCGCGTGGTCGCGCGCTCGGTGTGACGTGGATGCTTCCCGAGCAGGACCGCTACGGCAAGGATCGCGAGCGTCTGTTGCAGGATATCTCGGTATCGCTCGGCGGACGTATCGCGGAAGAGGTATTTCTGGGGCAGATGACTACCGGCGCGAGCAGCGACTTCCAGAATGCGACCACGCTGGCGCGCCGCATGGTAACCGAGTGGGGTATGTCAGATGCGCTGGGGCCGATGGTCTATGGCGAAAACGATGGTGAGGTATTCCTCGGCCGCTCGGTCACGACCCACAAGAACGTATCAGAGGCGACGATGCAGAAAGTCGACGCCGAAATTCGCCGCATCATCGACCAGCAGTACAACGTGGCGCGCAAAATCATCGAAGACAATCGCGACAAAGTCGAGAAAATGGCCAAGACTCTGCTCGAATGGGAAACCCTCGATGCCGAGCAGCTGAAAGACATCATGGAAGGCCGCGAGCCGCGTCCACCTAAGCCGGCTGCGGTCACGACGAGCTCGCCGCCTAAAGACACGCCCCCGAGTCCCGCTGCAACGGCCGCGCCGGCGCAAGGCACCTAGTTTCAAGTTGTGGACGATGAAAGGCGAGCAAAGCCGCTAGCCTGCTAGTGTTGATGCGGCATTATTCGTCATCGCCTCGGCTTCATCCTCATGTCTCGGTTTCTGCGCTGCGGTAGGTTCGCGCTTCCGCTGGCGCGGCCCCTGATCATGGGGGTTGTCAATATCACCACCGATTCATTCTTCGACGGCGGGAAATATTCGACTGTTGACGCCGCTGTCGCCCGTGCCCTGCAGCTGATAGACGAGGGCGCCGATATAATCGATATCGGCGGCGAGTCGTCGCGTCCGGGCTCGCAGAGTGTTGCGCTCGAAGACGAGCGCCGCCGGGTGCTTCCGGTGCTCGAGCAGCTCGCGGGTGGCGCCGTGCCGATATCGGTTGATACGCAGAAGCCTGAGCTCATGCGCGAGTCAATTGCCGCCGGCGCGGCCATGATTAACGATATCAACGCGCTGCTGGCGCCGGGCGCTTTAGAGGCAGTCGCGGCGAGCGACGCTGCAGTGTGCCTGATGCATAAAAAGGGCACACCCGCCAACATGCAGATTGATCCGCAATACGACGATGTCGTTGCCGAGGTGCTGGCGTTTCTTGGCGACCGTGTCCGGGTGGTGCGTGTTGCCGGCGTCGCGGCCGAGCGCATTGTGGTCGACCCGGGTTTTGGCTTCGGCAAGACGCTGGAGCATAATCTCGAACTATTGCGGGCTCTCGACCGTTTCAACACGTGTGGCGCGCTGGTGCTGGCCGGAATTTCGCGCAAGCTGATGCTGGGCCGCATTACTGGCCGCAGCGTCGGTGAACGTTTGCATGCGAGCGTGGCGGCAGCGCTGATCGCAGTCGAAAAGGGCGCGCACATCGTGCGCGTGCATGACATCGCAGCGACTCGCGACGCGCTTGCGGTGTGGCAGGCCGTGCAGGGGAACAGTTGTTGGCAATGAAAGTTTCTATGATTCGAAAATATTTCGGCACCGATGGCATACGCGGCAAGGTTGGAGAGGCTCCGATCACGCCGGATTTCGTGCTGCGGGTTGGCTATGCTGCCGGCAACGTGCTGACGCGCACAGGCACCAGTGGTGAGCGGCCCGTGGTTCTAATCGGCAAGGACACGCGGATTTCCGGCTACATGCTCGAGTCCGCGCTTGAAGCGGGACTGTCGGCGGCGGGTGTCGACGTGCTGCTGGTTGGGCCCATGCCCACGCCGGCGGTTGCGTATCTGACGCGCGCGCTCAGGCTCTCAGCCGGCATTGTAATCAGCGCTTCGCACAATCCGTACGATGATAACGGCATCAAGTTTTTTTCCGGGACGGGCTCCAAGCTGCCCGATGAGGTCGAGACCGCGATCGAAACGGAGCTCGCGCGGCCGCTGCAATGCAAGAAATCAGCGCAGCTCGGCAAGGTGCGCCGCATCGACGACGCGGCCGGGCGCTACATCGAGTTCTGCAAGAGCACTTTTCCGGCGCGCCTCGATCTGCGCGGTCTGCGATTGGTCATCGACAGTGCGCATGGCGCCACTTATCACGTTGCCGCACACGTGTTTCACGAGTTGGGCGCCGATATCATCGCGATCGGAAACGAGCCCGACGGCTATAACATCAATGCGTCGTGCGGTGCGACGCATCCGCAGGCATTACAGAGTGCAGTCAAACGCGAACGCGCCGATCTCGGCATAGCGCTCGACGGCGACGGCGATCGCCTGCTGATGGTCGATGCCAAAGGCATAGTCTACGATGGGGACCAGCTGCTGTACATTATCGCAAGCCATCGCAAACGCCGCCGTCCATTCAAAGGCGGCGTCATCGGTACGCAAATGACTAACCTCGGGATGGAACACGCGCTGGCCCGTCTTGAAATTCCTTTCGCGCGTGCCAAAGTCGGAGACCGCTACGTGCTCGAGATGATGCAAGCGCGTGGCTGGCTGCTTGGCGGCGAGAATTCAGGACATATCATCTGCCTCGACCAGCACACCACCGGCGACGGCATCATTTCGGCGCTGCAGGTGCTGGGAGCGCTGTGCGACGGCAAGACATCGCTGGCGAAAGCTGCGGCATCGGTCAAGCTGTACCCGCAAGTGCTGATCAACGTGCGCACCAATGGAAAGATCGATTTCGCTTCGGATCAGAAGGTGCAACACACCGTTGCCAAAGCCGAAACCGCGCTCGACGGCAGCGGTCGCGTGCTGTTGCGCGCTTCGGGCACCGAACCGTTGATTCGGGTAATGGTCGAAGGCAAATCGCGCAACATAGTCGAGCGCTGGGCCAAGACTATTGCCGACGCGGTACGCCACGCTGCATCCTGAAACCCGCTGAGAATGATCACGCTGTGACGAATCGTTGACCCACTCACTATATTTCGATATTATTCGAAGTATGGAATCAAATCAAGTTATCAAGGCATTAGCGGCGCTTGCGCAGGATTCACGGCTGGCGATTTTCAGATTGTTGGTTCAAGCCGGTCCATCAGGGTTAAGCGTCGGCAAAATCGCTGAACATGTTGAAATCGCCGCCGCGACGATGTCCTTTCATCTCAAGGAACTGACGCTCGCCGGTTTGCTCGCCTCGCGTCAGCAAGGACGATTCGTAATCTACTCGGCAAACTTCGCGATCATGAACGAACTGCTCGGTTTCCTGACCGACAACTGTTGCGGCGGAAATCCCTGCGTGGCAGCGGCCGCGTGCGAACCGTCGGCGTCAGCCGAAAAACATCGTCGAATACGGTATTCAAAGTGAGCAACAAAGTCTACAACGTGCTGTTCCTGTGCACGCATAACTCGGCGCGCAGCATTATGGCCGAGGCAATGCTCAATAATCCCATTGTAAGCAAAGGACGTTTCAAGGCCTTCAGTGCCGGCAGCCATCCCTCGGGCAAGCCGAATCCATTTGCGATCGAGCAACTCAGGCATGTCGGCCTGCCCGTTGATGGGCTGCGCAGCAAGGACTGGAGCGAGTTTGCAACTCAGGGTGCTCCCAAAATGGATTTCGTGTTTACTGTTTGCGATAACGCGGCAAACGAAGTTTGCCCCGTCTGGCCGGGACAGCCGATGACCGCGCACTGGGGTCTGCCTGATCCCGCGGCGGTCGAAGGCAGCGACGAGCAGAAACTCCGCGCGTTCGCCGAGGCGTTCCGCTACTTGTCCAATCGGATTCATCTGTTTACCAATCTGCCGATGGAGAAGCTCAGCAATCTGAGTCTGCAGAAAAAACTCGACGCGATCGGCAAAGCGAAATGACGTTGGGCCGTCGGCTTGCGGCGGAGGCGGCGGGGACCGCGCTATTGCTCGCAACGGTCGTCGGTTCCGGCATCATGGGCGAACGCCTTGCCGGCGGCAACGTCGCGATCGCGCTGCTCGCCAACTCGGTCGCCACCGGCGCTGCGCTCTATGCATTGATACTGGTGTTTGCTCCCGTGTCTGGAGCACATTTCAATCCCGCTGTCACACTGGTTGTCGCGCTAGACAAAGGCATGACATGGAGGGATGCAATAGCGTACGTGGGAATCCAAATAGCAGCCGCTTTTGTGGGCGTCGCTGCAGCCCATGCGATGTTTGGCGAGATTCTGTTTTTCGCATCACAGCATCAACGCACGGGAGTGGCTCAATGGTGGGCAGAGGGTGTGGCAACTTTCGGCTTGCTGATTGTCATTCTCGGCAGCATGCGGCAAAGCCTTCCTGCAGTCGCGGCCGCAGTGGGCGCCTATATTACGGCCGCATACTGGTTTACCGCTTCGACCTCGTTTGCAAATCCCGCGGTCACGCTCGCGCGCGCAGCAAGCGATACCTTTGCGGGCATTCGGCCGGTCGATGCACCGGACTTCGTGCTGGCGCAGCTCGCGGGCGCATTGGTCGCAGCAGCGTTTATGCGGTGGCTTCTGCCGCGAAATAGTCGAACAGAAGACAACAGAACTGCGTAAATTCAAGCGGCCGGCCAAGCCTGGGCATCGGGCGCGCGCGATTGCCTGTGCGTCAGATCCGGCTCGAATTGAGCAGAGCGCGTCGAATTCGGATCACGGCGCACGAAGTAGCCCGCACGAAACCCCGCGCAGTAGTCGTCGATTCCGACTCGGACGTATGTCGAAGGCGTGCCGCCGCGCCTGCGACACGTTTCGCCGTCCGTATAGCCTTGCGCGTGCGATTTCGACAAGTTGTGCTTTTCCGCGAATTTCGAATCGTCGCTCCGATGAGAGGCGCGCGCACGCGCTGCATCTATCTGTTGCTGCTCGAAACTCGTGGGCAACTGACGATCGAAACAACGCATGTGCGGCGTCTTGCTCGCGCCATCAGAGTGTTTGCGCTTGCGCGTTATGGCGATTCCGAACAACCCCAATCCGAACATCGCCAACGTCGCGGGCTCGGGAACAAACTGCTGCGGCGTAAAACTCGCACCTACTTTATCATCGACCAGCGCGTTATAGGGTATGGCATTGGGTCCCCGGTCCGGCGTGGCGATGAAGGTGTTGCCGCCGGCCCACGCGAGCGCCGAACCAATGTCGCGCAGAAGGTTGCCTTTGACGCCTTTTTCCAGCAGGCCCGCCGTCTGTGTCGATAAGTCCGTAGTGAGTCCGCCCATATTGCCGAACGCGAGCAGGACGGGCGCCCCATGAGCAACGGGCAGGATAGACGCCGACGCCAACAGCAACGAGATGGAATATTTCCGCATGCGCATTTGAATCCTTTCTAATTGAAGGTAAAGCGCCCGCTTTTCATAGCGAGTCAATCGCGTTTGCGTGCGCGGGTTCCGCGACAATTGAACGAGGCGAGCATGAAATCCTCAAAGTTATACCGATGTTTTGGGGTAAGCAGATCGAGCAGACAATCGAGGTCGCAACGTCATTCTCGAGTGTGAGAAGCGCGTGCTACCGCACGAGCAAGCTCTTCTGCTTACTCGCCCGATTAGACACGCGCAACATTTCAGGATTAGGTAAGAAGTGTGAACATTAGATGCTGTTCAATCACTATTACGCTTTTAACGTAAACCAATTGCGACCGCGTGCTGCATTGGGAGGGGCGGCGATGCTCAGAACAGCGTGCCTAATGCGGCGAGATACACCTCAATATTGGCACGGATCGCTGTCGGTCTATTATGTCGAACCCTGTTCTGCGCAGACAACGCACAGCAGCGAATCAGCCGGGCTGTAACGCCGCTGTAATCCTTTTCGGTTAGTCTGTCTCTCGTGGCGGCAGTACATGGCTGAGAGACCGTTTCTCGGTTCTATCAGTCGCCACCCACTACCCGAAATGGATAACAATGAGCGCCGTTCTTGACCGACCGCAAATGACGCTGCAATCCAACGAGCGCGTGTACCCTCCATTCTTCGTGGTCGGCGCCCAGCGCTCGGGCACGACGGTGTTGCGGCTCATGCTCAACCGCCATCCTGAACTTGCAATACCCTTCGAGTCGGGATTCATCATTCCGTTTTTGCAGCGGCTGCCCGAGTACGGTGACCTGAATCGGCGCGAAAACGCACGCCGGCTGCTCACCGATATCGCCGGCTATTATCTCATCGCCGACTGGGGCCGCTGGATCACGGATTTCGAGGCGATCCTCGCCAATCCGATTCGGGACTATGCCGATCTGGTGCACGCGATTTTTCTGACCCACGCACAAGCCAAAGGCAAATCCAGGTGGGGAGACAAGACACCCGGGCAGGAAACCAATATCGACGCGCTGTGGCATATGTTTCCGGGCTGCCGCATCCTACACCTGGTCCGCGACGGACGCGACGTTGCCCAGTCAAACAAGCGCGTCAGCTGGGGCATACACAGCCTTCCCCGCGCAGCAAGCGACTGGAGCTGGAAGGTAACGCTGGGCCACAAAATGGGAGCGCTGCTCGGACCTCATTACCACGAGGTCAGGTACGAGAACCTGGTCCTGCAACCCGAAGCGGTGCTGCGCGAAATCTGCGCCTTCCTCGGTGTGCCGTATGATCCGGTGATGCTTGGCTACCCGGAGACGGCCGCGCGGGAAATGCCGCCAGGCACGGAGCAGTGGCACAGCCGTTCGGTGCAGGCTCTAAACCCGTCACTGGTGTTTGCCTGGAAGCGTGATATGTCGCATGCGGACCGAATCATATTCGAGCAAATCGCGGGCGACACCCTCGATCTGCTGGGGTACGACCGCGAACGGCTGCCAAGCACGCTCGCGAGCCGCATGAAGAATCTTTACTACGCGACCTTCTGCCGCTGGTAGCCCGTCTTGCCGTCCATGATTCGCTGAACGCGATGGAAAAGCTGTCGACGCGCATCGAGTATCCCGCCCCCCCCGTTCTGCGGCAGGAAAATTTCGAGCCGCGTTCGATGCAAGCCGAGATTCATGTCCACAATTTTGATCTCAACAAGGAGGCCCGGTCGGAACAGAAACGCCAGCGAGCATGTGTGCTCTGGATGACAGGCCTGTCCGGCGCGGGCAAGTCGACCTTGGCGAATTTGATCGAGAGACGACTGTTTGCCCTCGGTCGCCACACCTATCTGCTCGATGGCGATAATCTGCGCAGCGGTTTGAACCGCGATCTGGGCTTCTCCATGCCGGACCGTAACGAGAACA
>DASYSI010000546.1:0-2201 GCA_036003485.1 Burkholderiales bacterium
AAGATGCCAAGGCCGAACCAGACTGCGAAAATCGGCGCCAGAATCACGCGCGGCATTGCATTCATGGCTTTGATATACGGATCGGCCAGCGCCGATGCCAGCGGCGAGAGTGCAAGCCACAAACCAACGCCAAGTCCCAGGATGGTTCCGGCCGCGAATGCCAGCAACGTTTCGATTAGCGTAACGCCGAGATGCAGGTAAATGCTGCCGCTCGAGAACCAGATCCATATGCGCTTGAATACTTCCAGCGGCTGACCGAAAAAGAATTTGGCCTGGGTCGGGTCGTCGAAGTAGAACGGCGCAATAAGTCCCGGTTCGGTCATCAGATACCAGAATACGAATATGCCACCCAGCAGCAGCACGTGATAGAACACGAGCCTGCTGCGCGCCGCGCGCTGGTCACTCTTGCCGGCGCGGCGCATAAGCTGCTTCAGTTGCACTGACTTTGTGCATATCCTGCTTCATGTGCGCTGACTTTGCGCATAACCTGCTTCATGTGCGCTGACTTTGCGCATAACCTCTAAGCACTTCGTCTTTCATGCTGCGCCAGATGTCGGCGTGAAGCGCGACGAAACGCGGTGTCATGCGCACCTCGGCAACGTCGCGCGGACGCGGCAAATCGATCACGAATTCTCCGATGGGACGCGTTGCGGGGCCGGCTGACAGCACGACCACGCGGTCGGACAGCGAGATCGCCTCCTCGAGGTCGTGCGTAATGAACACGACCGACTTGCGATCCTCCGACCACAGCTCCAGGAGTTCATTCTCCATCAGCTGCCGCGTCTGGACATCGAGCGCGGAAAATGGCTCGTCCATCAGCAAAATCTTGGGCGCCATGATCAGCATCTGCGCGAGCGCGACGCGCTTTTTCATGCCGCCCGAAAGTTGATGCGGGTAACGTCCGCCATGCCCGGTCAAGCCCACTCGCTGCAGCCATTCGAGCGCCTGTTCGCGCGCCGCGCGCGGGTCGACACCGCGGTAGTGCAGACCGAGCTCTACGTTATCGCGCGCGGACAGCCACGGCAGCAGCGCATCGGACTGAAACATGTAACCGGCGTGACGGTTGACCCCCACCAACGGCTCGCCGAGCACGCGTACGCTGCCCGACGAGGGATCGAGCAGTCCGGCCGCGATGTTAAGCAGCGTTGATTTACCGCAGCCGGTCGGGCCGACCACTGACACGAATTCTCCGCCTCCGACCGTCAGCGTGGTATCGCGCACCGCCGTATACGGTTTCGCATCCGCACCGCGCGCGGCGAAAGTCACGGTGATGTGGCTAAGGGCAAGGGCAGGCATGTCAGGCATCGCGCTATGGATTATAGCGGCGGTATGAGCACGCCGGCTTGCGAGCGACGCGCGAGACGAGGGCCGCGAATTGATCGACTCTCGCCCGTTGGACCCGGGCAGTCGATACAGCGAGCGGTGGTCAGAATAGACTGCAATCAGCGGTATTTTTTCAGCGCTTTCTGCACGAAACTGTTGTCGTAGGTCCTCGCAAGATCGATTTTCGCCGCCTGTACCGTCGGCTCGAATGAATTCAAAACGGTATAGACATTCTTGGCGCCGTCCATCGAAAACAGTCCGTCGGGCGAGTAGCCTTCCATATTTTTGAGCAACGCGACTTTGTACATCGTGGGATCGTCGCCATAGTATTCGCTGGGCACGGTCGCGACTACGTCCTCAGTACGCGCTTTTTGCAGCCAGAGCACCGCGCGGACCATCGCGTTGACGACGGCTTGCGCGGTATGCGGATTCTTTTTTACCCACTCGAGCGGCGCGTAGATGCATCCGGCGTGGTAGGCGCCGCCATAAACCTCTTTCATGCCTTTGGCCGTGCGGGTATCCACCACCGATACCACGTCGCCCGACGCCTCGAGCCGCGCGATCACGGGGTCGAGATTGGAAATCGCGTCAATCTCGCCTTTACGCATCGCGGCGACCGCACCGGCCGTCGTGCCCACACCAATGATGGCCACCGCATCGGGCTTGAGACCGTCCTTTGCCAGCAGGCTGCTTACCATCATATTAGTGCTCGAGCCGGGCGCGGTTACGCCGATTTTCCAGCCCTGCAGATCTTTCGGCGATTTGTACTGCGCGCTTCTGCTCTTACGCACGCCGAGCACGATGCCGGAATAGCGACCTTCGAGCGCAATCGCTACGATATTGATGCCCTTCGCCTGCATGTTGATCGTGTGCTCGTA
>DASYSI010000547.1:0-1562 GCA_036003485.1 Burkholderiales bacterium
TTAGCACTATTTTTGACAACAGCATCAGCTACAACAGAGCTGTTGCAGCTTTACAACAATAGCGGCGCGCTTGCCACGAGTGCCGCAATTTTGAACTTCGCCCGTCCGTAGATGAATGCCATTAACTGCCGATGAGCACAACGTGCACGCGATACGGCCCGTGTGCGCCTAACACCAGCGTTTGTTCGATGTCGGCCGTACGTGACGGACCGGAAATAAAATTCACGGCGCGCGGTAAAGTTCCGTGTTCCATTCGCAGGAGATGCCACGCGTCTTCCATGCCGCGCACGACGCGGCTCGCGCGCACGATTGCGATGTGGGTTTCTGGAAGCAGGCTCGTCGCACCCGGCGTGCGCGCGCCCGAAAGCAGCATCAGCGTTCCCGTTTCTGCGATCGCGCAAAACGCGCCGGTGATACCGACCAGATCGGAGCCCTGCGTCGCGCGCGCTTCGACGTTGATACCGGCAGCGTGCCAGTCGAGTTCGAGGAAATCAGGCCAGCACACCGCATTGCGCGGGAGGTTATTTTGCTCCAGATAACGCGCGACGGCGTGCGGTACCCCGGCGCCGCTTTCAGCGTGATCGACCGACGTCGTAAGAGTTAACGCGCGCTCGCAGAAACGCGCCACCGGCTCCCAATCGGATCGCGGGCGCGGACCTTGCGGATGGGCCTCAAGATACGCAGTAACAGCATCGCGCTCGTGCTGCGTTGATGCACCGCTTCTGCCCTGCGCCGCGCGAATGCGCGCAAGAATATTAGCGCGCGCCGTCACCGTTGCCGAGAGGAGTGAGGCGTCAGGCGTGAGGCGGGAAACCGCGAGAACGCCAATGCTTTACTCCTCACGCCTCACCCCTCACGCCTCACGCCTTATTTCTCAGCCGAGCGTCGGCATATTGAATCCCGCAGGCAGCGCGTTCGCATCCGGCCAGCGTGTGGTGACGACTTTGCCGCGCGTATAGAAACGCACGCCTTCCATCCCGTGCACGTGCTGGTCGCCGAACATCGAATTGCGCCAGCCGCCGAATGAAAAGAACGCAATCGGCACCGGAATCGGCACGTTGATGCCGACCATGCCGACCTCGATCTCGCGCTCGAACTTGCGCGCAGCACCCCCGGAACGCGTAAATACCGCGGTGCCGTTCGCATACGGGTTGGCGTTGATCATGCGAATCGCGTCGTCGAGAGTTTCGGTGCGCAATACGACCAACACCGGACCAAAGATTTCGTCCTTGTAGATCGTCATATCGGTCTTGACGTGATCGAACAGCGAGGCGCCGAGGAAGTGGCCGTCCTGATATTCAGTGACCTTGAATCCGCGGCCGTCGAGCACGAGCTTCGCCCCTTCGGCAACACCTTTGTCGACATAACCCGCGACCTTGTCGCGATGCGCGCGCGTGACGAGCGGCCCCATGTCTGGCTGCTGACCATCCACTTTGCCGTCGCCGGGACCGATTTTGAGCTTTGACGCCTTGTCTTTGAGTTTCGCCACCAGCGGGTCCGCAGCCGCGCCCACCGCGACTACCGCCGAGATCGCCATGCAGCGCTCGCCCGCCGAGCCATAA
>DASYSI010000548.1:0-21230 GCA_036003485.1 Burkholderiales bacterium
TGCCAGCAGCTTGTCACGCAAAAGGTTGTAGTTCTTGGCGAGCGACGCGCGGTCGAGATACAGCGCGATGGCTTTTTCCACCAATTGGCTTTTCGAGTCCGAGCGCAGGTCCGCCGCTAACAGCGATTTGTCAGCCTGATATTTCTGATCGGTGGGATCGGCAAGCCCGACGGCGCTGATGAGCATGACGCCGGGCTGGGTCGGTACCGACGCGGCCGGCGCCGATGCCGGCACTGGCTTATTAATTGCCGCGACCGGCGCCGGCGTGCCCGAGGCGGCCGGCGCATTGTCGGTCTGCGACCGAGGCATCAGAAAATAACCCGCGATGCCGATGACAGTGACGCCTGCCACGACCGCAGCAATCGCGAGGGCCGGCGATTTGCGTTGCGCATTGGCGGCTGGAGGCGTGTCGGGTGGCAGCTTTGCGGTGCCGGCCGTTGCGGCCGGCACCGGCGTTTTGAGCGTATGGGTACGCTCTGCAGCGGCCTCGACGGCCGGATCGGCACGAACGTTGACCACGGTGCTGTCACCAGCGGCTGCGGTATCGAGCGTCGGCGCGGTTTTACCCTCGGCCGCCATGCGTATCGCTTCAGCGAACTCACGCGCGGTCTGAAACCGGTCTTCCGGTCGTTTGGCCATTGCCTTGCTGACGACCGCGTCGAACGGTCTGGGCACCTGAACGTTGAGCATCGACGGCAGCGGCGGGTCCACGCTCAGCACCTTATGCATGATCGTAGTCGCCGTGCCGGAGAATGGACGCTCACCGGTCAGGAACTGATAGAGCACCACGCCTGCCGAAAAAATATCGGAACGGCGGTCGACGGTCTGCCCCATGAATTGCTCGGGCGACATGTACGCCGGGGTGCCGAGCACGGTGCCGGCTTGGGTGTACTGCGACGATTCGATGCGCGCGATGCCGAAATCCGCGACTTTGACCTGCCCGTTAGGCTGGATGATGATGTTGGCGGGCTTGATGTCGCGATGCACGACGCCGTAGTTGTGCGAATATTCGAGCGCTTCGAGCAGCTGGCCCATGACTCGCACGATTTCGGCGATCGGGAAGCGCTCGTTCTTCTCGAAATAGGTCTTGAGCTCGCGTCCGTGCACGAACTCCATTGCGATGAACGTGGTGCTGTTGTCCTCGCCGAAATCGTAGATGGAAACGATATTCGGATGATTGAGGCGCCCTGCGGCTCTCGCTTCACGCTGAAAACGCGATATCGCGTCGCCCGCCTCGACGCTCTCGAGCTGATCGCGACGTATGGTTTTCAGCGCGACCGTGCGCTCTATGCTTGGGTCGAATGCCTCGTACACGACTCCCATTGCGCCGCGACCGAGCTCGCGCAGGATTTCGTATTTGCCGAGTTTGAGCGGGGATTCGCTCACGGCCTATTGTCCACGCGTGTCCTGAAGACCGGTTATTTGTACTTGCTGTCGATTTCCCACACCGTCTTCTGGATCAGGCGCTGCACCATCGTATCGAGTGACACCCCGCCCTGCTGGGCGGACGATACGCCGAGTACGGAAGTGGAAGTCGCGCCGACTTCCATTTTTTCCTCGGTATAGCCCTGCGCGACCTGCTCGGTGGTTTCTGCGTTCATGATCTTGAAGCGCATACCGATGATCCACACCCCGCTTGAGTCCTGGGTCCTGACCGAACCCACTGCGGTACCGCCGACCGCGTTACCACGCCCGCCGAACATGCCTATCATGTTGCCGATGGCGCGGCCGTCAAAACCCTGCTGCGCAGCGGCGACCTGCTCGGTCTTGAGGATGTCGAACTTGACCACCCACTTCGTGGTCTTGAGCTTGCCGCGGCCTAGGACCTTGCGCGCCTGATCGGGGTCACCCAGGTTGTAGGCGAGCGTGAATTCGTTCAGCAGCGGTCCGAGGTTGGTACGTTCGAGCACCTGAAAATTGGCTTTAGAGAGCTCGATCTCCGCGAAATCGGCGATGTTGTTGGCGCCGAACCGTTGGGTAAACGTCGCATTGTTGCTCTTGATCTCGCCGGGGATCACGATCAGCGGCGGGCCGGCTTTGGCGGCATTGGAGTATTCGATGGGTTTATACACCGCCCTGTCGGCCGCTTCGTTGGCTTTTTGCGACGTCGACGTGGCGGGCGCGGGACTGCTGTCGGAACCAAAGCGCGGTTGCGCGTGGGAAACGCCGGATAGCGCGAACAGTGCGCCTGCGACGATGCCAACCGTCGTTTTTGCTAAATTGAATTTCATATCGTTTCTCCAAAAAATAGATGTTTTCCAGCTGCGATCAACCCGCCTCGTGCGGCTATTTTTTACGCTTGGGTTCGGCCAAACCTGCTTTGGTACAATAATCACTATAGAGCTTAGCTACAACTTCATCAGCTTGTTCGTTGACGAGGCGCGCGGCAGCCGATCGGATATCGCGGCCGGCATAGGAGCCGCCTTGGGCGCTCGCATCGGAAATCAGGCGTCCGCCGGATTCGGCGAGCGAAAAGCCCATGTCGACCGTGACTTCGTTGACCCGGATCAGCGGATTGACGCCCGCCTGTGCGGTAATCAGCCCGCGCAGCACAAAGCTCGCGCCCAGGCGCCTTGAGGCGGACAGCGCGGCATCCGGGTTACCTTTGAAATAAGCGTCGATTTCAGCTTGCGCGATCTGTCTCTTGATCTCCTGCGGCGTGTAGGTCCTGAGCCCGAGCGAGCGTAGCCGCAGGTTGATGGCCTGGTAATGCGGGCCGTAATTCTCCTGATTCGCGAGGATCCCGCCGCTGGACTGCTGCTCGCCGATGATCAGCATGATCTTCTTGTCTTTGAGCTTATCGCGGCACGGCGTGGAAAGGCGCTCGGCGATCCCCCGCTCGCGCGCTTCCGCCTGTGCCTGTTCCTGTGCCTCGCGGTCCGCTTTCTCCTGCGAGAAACTGAAGCCCTGCGCGTAGCCGGCGGTGGCGACGCACATCGCGGCAAGGGCGGCGCCTAGTTGAATCCCGATTTTCATCGGTGCCTCGAGGAACGGTTGAGAATGAGGTTTATGGTTGGAAAACGAGTTTACCCAAATGGAAATGACAAATCCAGATGCCCGTGCATTACTCGATTTTCACGCCTTTCCAGAACGCGACATAGCCCTTGATGTTGTGCGCGGCGGGCTTAGGTTCGGGATAGTACCAAGCGGCGTCGTGATTGGCCTCGCCATCGACAACGACATCATAATAATTCGCAGTGCCCTTCCACCCGCATACCGTATGCGTAGCGCTATCGCGCAGATATTCGCGCTTAACCGCGTCCGGTGGAAAATACGGGTTACCCTCGACGAGCTCGCAGCGATCGCTTTGGGCGATGACCGTTCCATGCCAGACGGCGCGCGGCATCTCAGAGTCCCAGTCTTTGCCAGATAGTGGTCGTCAGACCCGCTTGATTCAACGTGTAAAAATGCAGACCGGGAGCGCCGTGACGCAGCAGGTCGTCGCACAACGCGGTGACGACGTCGAGCCCGAACGCGCGGATCGACGCAGTGTCGTCGCCGTAGCCTTCAAGTTTTTTGCGAATCCAGCGCGGGATTTCCGCACCGCAGGCATCGGAAAAGCGCGCGAGCTGCGAAAAACGGCCGATCGGCATGATGCCGGGCACGATCGGAATGCTGATGCCCATCGCTTCGCACTCGTCGACGAAGCGATAGTAGGCATCGGCGGTATAGAAATATTGAGTGATCGCCGATGCTGCGCCGGCGTCGACTTTGCGCTTGAATGCGAGCAAGTCGTCACGTGCGCTTTTCGCCTGTGGATGAAACTCCGGATACGCCGCAACCTCGATTAAGAATGTGTCGTTGAATTCGCTGCGGATGAACTCGACGAGCTCGCTCGCAAAGCGGAACTCGCCCGTCGCTGCCAACCCGGAAGGCAGGTCGCCGCGCAGTGCCACGATATGCCTGATGCCTTGATCTTTATACCGCTGCAGCCATCCCCGCAGATTATCCCGGGTCGACGCGATGCACGAAATGTGCGGCGCCGCCGCGTGGCCCATGGCGCGGATGTCGAGCACCGTGCCCAGCGTGCGCTCGCGCGTCGAGCCGCCAGCGCCATACGTGACCGAAAAGAACTTGGGTTTGAGCTGGGCGAGCTGCTGGGTCGTCGCGCGCAGCTTCTCCTGTCCTTCCGGTGTATTAGGCGGAAAGAACTCGAAGCTGAACGTACGCGGAAATTTCTTTTGGGATTGCACTCGATACCCTGTCTGCGCGCGAGGACGGTTCGATCAATAGCGGTAGTGGTCCGGTTTGTACGGTCCTTCGATCGGCACGCTCAGGTAGCGGCACTGGCCCTCGGTCAACGTCGTGAGCTCGACGCCGAGCTTCTTCAGGTGCAGGCGCGCCACTTTCTCGTCGAGATGCTTGGGCAGCACATAGACTTTGTTCTCGTATTGATCACCTTTGGTATAAAGCTCGAGTTGTGCGAGCGTCTGGTTAGTGAACGAATTGGACATGACGAAGGACGGGTGTCCTGTGCCGCAGCCGAGATTCACCAGGCGGCCTTCAGCCAGCACGATCAAGCGCTTGCCATCGGGAAACACGACGTGATCGACCTGCGGCTTGATGTTATCCCAACGGTACTGCTTGAGCGCCGCGATTTCGATCTCTGAATCGAAGTGGCCGATGTTGCACACGATCGCGTTATTCTTCATGCGCTTCATGTGCTCGTGGTTGATCACGCTTAAGTTGCCGGTGGCAGTAACGAAAATGTCGGCCTTGTCGGCGGCATAATCCATGGTTACGACGCGAAACCCTTCCATCGCCGCCTGGAGCGCGCAGATCGGGTCGATCTCGGTCACCCATACCTGCGCCGATAATGCGCGCAGCGCCTCGGCACAGCCTTTGCCGACGTCGCCGAAACCCGCGACCACGGCGACCTTGCCGGCAATCATCACGTCGGTCGCGCGCTTGATCGCATCAACCAGCGACTCGCGACAGCCGTAGAGGTTGTCGAACTTCGACTTAGTCACTGAGTCGTTGACGTTGATCGCCGGGAACGGCAGCCGGCCTTCTTTTTCCATCTGGTACAGGCGATGCACTCCGGTGGTCGTTTCTTCGGTCACGCCTTTGATATTGGCCTGGATCTTCGAGTAGAAGCCGGGTTTTTCCTTGAGGCGCTTCTTGATCGAGGCGAAGAGCACGCGTTCTTCCTCGTTGGACGCGGTGGGAATTACCGTGGGATCTTGCTCGGCTTTCGAGCCGAGCGTGACCAGCAGCGTCGCGTCGCCGCCGTCGTCGAGGATCATGTTGGGAGTGCCATTGTCCGACCATTCGAGGATGCGATGGGTATACTCCCAATAATCCTCGAGCGATTCGCCTTTGTAGGCGAACACGGGAATGCCGCGGGAGGCAATCGCTGCCGCCGCGTGGTCCTGCGTCGAGAAAATATTGCACGAGGCCCAGCGGATATCGGCGCCAAGCGCGGCCAGCGTCTCAATCAAAACTGCGGTCTGAATCGTCATATGCAGCGAACCGGCGATGCGCGCGCCTTTGAGTGGCTGCTTGCCTTTGAATTCGTCGCGTACCGCCATCAGACCGGGCATTTCGGTCTCGGCAATTGCGATTTCCTTGCGGCCGAAATCAGCGAGCTTGATGTCGGCGACTTTGTAGTCGGTAAATCCGGGTTTGAGTGTTGCGTTCATGTTTGCGTTCTCCATTCAGATTGCTGATTGAATGGGCGCCCTTGCAGGTTTCGATTGCACATCCTGAGCGTGGCGGGGACTGATGCCCGCTGCAGCGCCCCTCAGGGTGGAATGACGGTTGAATTGGCTGCGTGCTCTCCTTACTTGGCGTCTGCCTTGAGGGCTGCGGCTTTGTCGGTAGCTTCCCAGCTGAATTCCGGCTCGTCGCGGCCGAAATGGCCATAAGCTGCCGTTTTGAGATAAATCGGACGCAGCAGGTTAAGCGCGTGAATGATGCCTTTCGGCCGCAGGTCGAAGTGCTTTTCTACGAGCTTGCCGATCTTCTCATCGGCAATCGTGCCAGTACCGAAAGTGTCGACCAGCACGCTGACCGGGCGCGCGACGCCGATCGCATAGGCGACCTGTACTTCGCACTTTTTCGCCAAGCCCGCCGCCACGATGTTCTTGGCGACGTGGCGCGCGGCATAAGCGGCCGAGCGATCGACCTTGGACGGGTCCTTGCCCGAAAACGCGCCGCCGCCGTGACGCGAATAGCCGCCGTAGGTGTCGACGATGATCTTGCGCCCCGTCAGGCCGGTATCTCCCATCGGTCCGCCGATAACGAAACGGCCGGTCGGATTGACTAAGTATTTGGTGTCGTTCTTGAGCATGTGCTTCGGAAATACCGGTTTGATGATCTCCTCGATCACTGCTTCCTTGATCTGCTCATGGCTCACGTCGGGGTGGTGCTGGGTCGAGATAACGACCGTTTCAATCTGGACTGGCTTGCCGTCGAGATAACGCACGGTAACCTGCGATTTGGCATCGGGTCTGAGCCACGGCAGCCTGCCGTCCTTGCGCAATTCGCCGTGGCGCTCCATCAGGCGGTGCGAGTAATAGATCGGCACCGGCATCAATTGCGGCGTCTCGTCGCACGCGAAGCCGTACATCAGGCCCTGGTCGCCGGCGCCTTGCTCGAGATCCAGACCCTTGCCCTCATCCACACCTTGTGCAATATCGACCGACTGCGCATCATATGCCGTAAGCACGGCGCAACTACGATAGTCGAAACCGATTGCGGAGTCGTTATATCCAATGCTTTTGATTACGTCGCGTGCGATTTCGCTGTAATTGACCTTGGCGCTGGTCGTGATTTGACCGGCCATCACTACCAGGCCGGTTGCGACCATCGTTTCAGCGGCTACACGGCCGTGTTTGTCCTGAGCTAAGATAGCGTCGAGGACGGCGTCCGAAATCTGGTCCGCGACTTTGTCCGGATGGCCTTCGGAAACCGATTCGGAAGTAAAAAGAAAATCACTCATAATGTGCAGTCGCCGAAACGTGGCAAAGCTTATTATTATATCAGATCAAGCACGGATTTTAAAGCGGTTACCGCGTTGAAGGCGCGACTTCGAGCGCTAGTGCTACCGCCGTTGAATTTGGGCGAGAGCGCCTGCGTCTGATGCGATTCGGTCTGGCGATTATCTGGGCGCTGCGAGTGCTGCCGCTCGCGCTGTTGTCGCGCATCGGTACGGCGCTCGGTATGCTTCTATATGCGCTGGCAGGCGCGCGGCGCCGTGTGGTGCTGATTAATTTGCGATTGTGTTTTCCTGAACTCGATGAGGTGGGCCGCCGCCGCCTGGCGCGCCGGCATTTCCGCGCCTTCGGCCGCAGCGTGCTCGAGCATGGGATCCTGTGGTGGAGTTCCGAACAGCGGGTGCGCAGGCTGGTCCACGTTGAAGGGCTTGAGAACTGGCATGCGGTCGCTGGCCGGCCGGTCATCCTGCTCGCGCCGCATTTTATCGGCCTCGATATGGGCGGCATCCGGCTCGCGGCCGATTACCGTCTCAACTCAATTTACAGCCGCCAGAAGAGCGCCGCCGCCGATGCGATCTTGATTCACGGCCGGACGCGTTTCGGCCAGACCACTCTCTTCGCGCGCCAAGACGGCATCCGGCCGATGGTGAAATCGCTCAAAAGCGGAGAACCGTTTTATTATTTGCCCGATATGGACCTCGGCGCACGCGATTCGGTGTTCGCGCCGTTTTTCGGCGTGCAGGCTGCGACCATCACCGGGTTGTCGCGCATCGCGCGGCTTGCGGGTGCTGCGATCGTGCCATGCGTCACGCGCCAGCTGCCGGGCGGCGCGGGCTACGTGGTGCGGCTGTATCCCGCGTGGGAAGCATTTCCGAGCGATGACCTCGAAGCCGACGCGCGGCGCATGAATGCCTTCATCGAAGAGCGCGTGCGCGAAATGCCGGAACAATATTACTGGCTGCACAAGCGCTTCAAAACACATCCGGCGGGAGAGCCGAACCGTTATGAATGAATCGGACAGCGGCGGGCGAGCGGCCAAAAACACGGTGCGAGTGCAGATCACACAGCTCGCGGCAGGCGACATCGACCGCCTGTGCGCACTCGCAGGCGAGATCTGGCGCAGGCATTATGCGCAAATCATCAGCTCGGCGCAGATAGAATACATGCTCGCGCAGCGCTTTACCGCCAAAGTGCTGCGCGAAGAGTTGCAACGCGGGGACATATGGTGGGATCAGCTGCTCGTCGACGGCCGAATGACGGGTTTTTCCTCGTATGTCCTGACCGGTTACTCGCGCGAAATGAAGCTCGAGAAACTGTACGTGCATCACGCGCATCAGCGCAAAGGTTACGGCGGCATGCTTCTTGACCGCGTCGTTACCATCGCACGCGCATACGGTTGCGAGAAGCTCAAGCTCACGGTGAACAAGCACAACCAAATTGCGATCGCGGCGTATCAAAAACACGGGTTTCGCGTCGCCGATTCGATAACCAAGGATATTGGCGGCGGTTTTGTGATGGACGATTACGTCATGGTCAGGAGCATGTAACGCTGAGAAACACGCGCGCGTTGCGAGCTAAAATCGACAATGCGGGAAATGATGGGTTGAGCGCAGCGCTATCCATCGCTAAAAGATGAAGCTCAAATTCACCAAAATGCACGGGCTCGGCAACGACTTCGTCGTGTTCGACGCGACGCGCGCGCCGATCGCTCTTACGCGCGAAGAATTACGGCGGATCGCCGACCGTCATTTCGGTATAGGCTGCGACCAAATCCTGCAGGTCGAAAAGCCGCGTGAAGCTGGCACTGATTTCTATTACCGGATTTTCAACGCCGACGGCGGCGAAGTCGAGCAGTGCGGCAATGGCGCGCGCTGCTTTGTGCGCTACGTGCGCGATCACGGACTTAGCGGAAAAAGCGAGATTCGCGTGGGCACGCTGAGTGGCGTGATCGTTCCGCGGCTCGAGGCCGACGGCCAGGTAAGCGTCGATATGGGCGTGCCGCAGTTCGAGCCGTCGTGCATTCCGTTCCAGGCCGAACGCCGCGCGCTGACTTACACGCTTGAAATCGGCGCAAAATCGGTTGTGATCAGCGCGCTTTCCATGGGCAACCCACATGCGGTGCAGATCGTGCACGATGTGGACAACGCGCCGGTGCAGACCGAGGGCGCCGCGATCGAAGTGCATCCGCGCTTTCCGCAGCGTGTCAACGCGGGCTACATGCAGATGATGAGCCGCGATCACGTCAAGCTGCGCGTATTCGAGCGCGGTGCCGGCGAGACGCTTGCGTGCGGCACCGGCGCGTGCGCCGCGGCGGTGGCAGGCATCCAGCGCGGACTGCTCGACAAACGGGTGACGGTCACTACGCGCGGCGGCGACCTCGGTATATCATGGGAGGGTGACGGAAAACCGGTGCTGATGACCGGCCCGGCTGTCACCGTTTTCGAAGGCGAAATGGAAACATAAGAAAAGGTCCGGCACATGACACCTGAAGCGGTCGTGAATTATCTCGAGCAGCATCCTGAGTTTTTCGAACAGCACGCGGATTTCCTGTCGACTATTTTCACTCCGCATCCGCACGGCGGCCGCGCGATTTCGATCAGCGAGCGCCAGATTCTGACGCTACGTGAAAAGGGCAAACAACTCGAAAGCAAGCTGCGCGAGCTGATCGAGTTCGGCGAAGAAAATGACGCTATCGGCGAAAAACTGCATCGTCTGGCGCTCGCGCTGATGGCGGCGCGCGACGCGGGCGCCGTAATCGAATCGCTGTATTTCAACCTGCGCGAGGATTTCGCGGTGCCGTATACCGTGCTTCGCCTGTGGCCGGCGGGCAAGCACCCGCAACTGCCTGAATTCGACGCGGTCAGCGCCGAATCTCGCGATTTTGCTGCAAGCCTGCCCAGCCCATACTGCAGCGCGCATGCGATGGTCGATACCGCAGGGTGGTTTGGCGAAAACGCCGCACACCTGCGTTCGTTCGCCTATGTCCCGCTCAAAAGCGACCAAACGTTCGGTCTGATCGCACTCGCGAGCGCAGACGCGCAGCGCTTCTATCCTGAGATGGGCACGTTGTACCTGAAGCGCCTTGGCGAACTCACCGGGGCGGCGCTGTTGCGCTATCTGACATGAAGCGAGAGGCGCAACACCCGTGAGGAGTGAGGCGTGAGGCGGGACGCGGGAAAAGCGAAAGTCCCTGCTGAGAACAAGCTCCTACGCGATTTTCTTGGGCACTTGGCCGACGAGCGGCGCTTAAGCCGGAACACCGTCATAAACTACGGGCGCGACATCACTGCGCTGCTCGAACTTGCGGCCGCCACGCCGCTCGCCAAGCTGCAGATCCATCATCTGCGGCGTTTCGTGGCGCAACTGCACGCACGCGGTCTCGACGGAAGAACGCTTGCGCGCATGCTCTCGGCGTGGCGCGCGTTTTACCGCTACCTCGCGCGCGACCATGGCTACATCAACAATCCGTGCCTCAGCCTGCGCGCGCCGAAAACCAAAAAAAATCTGCCACAGGCTTTGTCGCCCGACGAAGCGGCCCGCCTCATGGAAATCCCGGGCGATGATGTGCTGGCTGTGCGCGACAAGGCCATTTTCGAGCTCTTTTATTCGTCGGGGCTGCGGCTCTTTGAACTGACCGGCCTTGCACCGACCGATGTTAATTTCGGCGACGCGACCGTGCGCGTGACCGGCAAGGGGGCCAAGACGCGCATCGTGCCGGTCGGTAGCCAGGCCCTGCTCGCGGTGGAGAAATGGCTCAAACAGCGTGAACCGCTGGTGCAAGCGGGCGGCGATGCGTTGTTCGTCAGTCGCAACGGCGCGCGCCTCACACCGCGCGCGATCCAGTACCGCTGTAAGACGTGGGCATTGAAGCTCGGTCTCAACAGCGGCGTGCATCCGCACGTGCTGCGCCATTCGTTTGCATCGCACGTGCTTCAGTCGAGCGGCGATCTGCGCGCGGTGCAGGAAATGCTGGGTCATGCGAGCATTTCATCGACGCAGATTTATACGCATCTGGATTTTCAGTACCTCGCGAAAGTTTACGACGCCGCGCATCCGCGGGCGAAGAAAAAAAGTTAAAGCCGGACGCGAAGCGCCGATTTAACTCCGCATGTTGGAACGGACGATCTCGTCGCCGTTCAACACGCGGCAAATGGTCAAGGGACTGGGGACCGCAGCGGACATCGGCGGATTCATGAACAAGTTAGTACTCAAACCCGGGCGCGAAAAATCGCTCAAACGCCGCCATCCGTGGGTGTTTTCAGGCGCGGTGGCGAAGGTCAGCGGCGCGCCGGAAAGCGGCGAAACCATCGAGGTACACAGCAGTACCGGCGAGTTTCTTGCGATCGCCGCTTACAGTCCACAGTCGCAGATCGTCGCGCGCGTGTGGGGATGGGAGCGGCGCGAAATCGACGCCCAATTTTTTCACGCGCGCATCGGCCAGGCAGTGGCGTGTCGCGCGCATTTGCTGCCCGCGAACGACACGGTGCGGCTGGTGCACGCGGAATCGGACGGCTTGCCAGGTGTCGTCGCCGATCGCTACCGCGATACCGTCGTGCTGCAACTGTCGAGCGCCGGTGCGATCCGCTGGCGCGACGCGATTGCCGACGCCCTTCAAGCTGTGGTCAAGCCGGAATCCATCTTCGAACGCTCGGACGCCGACGTGCTTGCGTTGGAAGGGATAGCGCCGAGCGTCGGATTATTGCGCGGCGCGCCGCCGCCGGTACGGGTGGTGATCGACGAAGCAGGCGCGAAGTTCGAGATTGACGTGCCGCACGGACACAAAACGGGTTTTTATCTTGACCAGCGCGACAACCGCCAGCTTTTGCGCGGGCTCGCGAGCAAACGCGAAGTGCTCGATTGCTTTGCCTATACCGGCGGATTTACCGTCAATGCGTTGCTCGGTGGCGCGGCCCGAGTGACTGCGATCGACAGCTCGGGCCCGGCGCTCGAGCTGCTCAAGCGCAACGTCGCGCTCAACAAACTGCCCGGGGCCGAGTGCATCGAAGGCGATATCTTTCATCTGCTGCGCAAGCTGCGCGACCATGCGCGCAGCTTCGATTTGATCGTGCTCGATCCGCCGAAATTCGCGCCGACCGCGGCACACGCCGAAAAGGCCGCGCGCGCTTACAAGGACATCAACCTGCTCGCGTTCAAGTTGCTCAAACCCGGCGGGCTGTTGTTCACGTTTTCATGCTCGGGCGGTGTCGCGCGCGATCTGTTCCAAAAGATCGTCGCCGGCGCCGCGCTTGACGCACAGGTCGAGGCGCAGATCGTCGAGCAGTTGAGCGCGGGCGCTGATCATCCGGTCGCGCTCAATTTTCCCGAAGGCGAGTATTTGAAGGGATTGATCTGCCGCGTCGCAGGCTAAGGCTTAAACGGTTCCGCTTTGACGTAGAACTAACGTGCCGGCGGGACGGGATCGACGCCGCCTTCGTGCCAAGGGTGGCAGCGCAACATGCGTCTTAATGCAAGCCACGATCCGCGCAGCGCGCCGTGGATGTCGATCGCCTCTGCCGCATACGCGGAGCAGCTCGGATAGAACCTGCACTGGCCCCCGAAAAAAGGGCTCAGGCACAGCTGATAAAGCTTGATCAGAATCAGGAGGGTTTGCTTCATGGCGGCGTCGCTCGACGAGCGTATTGAGTATAGCCCAGGCTTTGCAACCCGCACGCATTGTGCTGTAAGCTGTACCCGCTGATTCTGTCGCAGGCGATTACCCGGAAATGGCGAAAATGATTCTGAAGCGCGGTTTTCTGAAAATTGTGCTCGCCACATTATTGCTGGTGGCGCAGCACAGCGCGCTTACTCACCATATTCGGCATCTGCAAGGCAACCCGCCGGCCCAATCACAGCAAGACAATGGCGGCAAGCAGACGTCGCAAACCGGGTTGTGCGATTTCCACGTCGCTTTCGTTCAGGTTTTGGGCGCGCTCGGCTCGGTTGCGCCACCGCTGCAGATCGCAGCCAACACCGTTGAAAGCGGTGTCAACCATTTACCCCTCGCTTATCCCGCAAATCTAGTCGTTCCCGCTTCACGCGGACCTCCCGTTCTCCTCTAGCACCGCACAGGGGCGACCGCGTACAGCGGTTGCCGTTTTCCCTTTGTGCTTTATGAGGAGAACTCAAATGCTAAAAGCAAATCTGACCGCTATCGCGGTCGTCGTTGCATGGGCTGCATCACTGCCGGCGCTCGCGCAGGATGCCGAGCTTGGGAAGATACGCGAGGAAATCAGACAGATGAAGGAAGGTTACGAAAAGCGCATTCAGGAACTGGAAAAGCGCCTTTCGGAGGCAGAGGCCAAGGCCGGCAGAGCGGAAAGCGCGGCCAATAGCGCGGAACAAAATGCCGCTGCGGCCCAGACGGCCACCGCGGCAGCTGCGTCCGCGCGCGGCGGCGAGAACGCATTCAATCCGGCGGTGTCGTTGATCCTGCAGGGGACTTATGCGCGCGAGTCGCAGGATCCCAATCAATTCCGCATCAACGGTTTCTTCCCATCCGGCGGCGAGGTGGGTCCACCCAAACGCAGTTTCGGACTCGGCGAAACCGAGCTTGCGATTGCTTCCAACATCGATCCTTATTTCCGCGGCATTGCCATTGCGTCGCTCGCGCCGGATGGAGGCGTCGAAGTCGAAGAGGCGTACTTCCAGACGCTCGCGCTGCCGCAGGGTTTCGGAGTGAAAGGCGGCCGCTTCTTCTCAGGCCTTGGCTATCTGAACGAGCAGCATCAGCACGCGTGGGACTTTCAGGACGCTCCGCTGCCGTACAAGGCCTTCCTCGGAAACCAGCTCCGGCAGGATGGCTTGCAGCTCAGATGGATTGCGCCGACGGATCTTCTCATCGAACTCGCCGCCGAGTTGGGTGCGGGTAGACAGTTCCCTGGAAGCGACAGCAACAAAAACGGAATCGGCACCCGCGCGCTACTCGCGCACGTCGGCGGCGATATCGGCGACAGTTATGCGTGGCGCACGGGAGTCTCATACCTGAATGCCGCAGCCAGCGGCCGCAGCTATCAGGACGTCGACGCGCTGGGCGGCGCGGTCACCAATACATTCACCGGCAACGCGAAATTGTGGGTCGCAGACGCGATACTGAAATGGTCGCCGCACGGGAATCCGACCTATAACAACTTCAAGCTGCAAGGCGAATATTTCCGTCTCAAGCAAAACGGTACCCTCACTTATGACGACACTGCACAAGCGGCGCCCCAATTCGGCGCGACGTTTAGCGACTCTTTGCAGGCAGACCAGTCGGGGTGGTACGTGCAGGGCGTTTGGCAGTTTTACCCGCGCTGGCGCGTCGGCTACCGTTACGACGCGCTGCGCTACGGCACGTTGAATAACGGTATCGTCAACAATGGGCTCGGACCAACTGCGGCTGATTTCCCGCTGCTTGCCAATCACAGCCCGACGCGCAACACGCTGATGTTCGATTTCAGCCCGACCGAATTCAGCCGCCTTCGGCTGCAGCTCGCCTCGGACAAATCACGACTCGGTGTGACCGACAACCAGGTGTTCGTCCAGTACATCTACAGCCTGGGCGCGCACGGTGCTCATAAGTTCTGATGGACGCGGCATATGGAAAGGATACTGCGATGATAAAATGGACAAGATTGTTGTATGTCGCCCTGTTGCTGGCCGCGCAGCCGGCATTCGCCGCGCTTAACGTCTTCGCGTGTACGCCCGAGTGGGGCGCGCTCGCGAAGGAATTGGGCGGCGACAAGGCGAGCGTCTACGTTGCGACCAGCGCGCTGCAGGATCCGCATCGTGTCGAGGCGCGGCCGAGCTTGATCGCGCGCGCGCGCGGCGCCGATCTGGTCGTATGCACCGGTGCTCAGCTCGAGATCGGTTGGCTGCCGCTGGTGCTGACCCAGGCCGGCAATTCCAAGATACAGGTCGGACAGCCGGGCTATTTCGAGGCGGCGCGCTACGTGACGATGCTGGAAGTGCCGTCGTCGATCGATCGTGCGCAGGGCGATATTCACCCGGGCGGCAATCCGCACATTCATCTCGATCCGCGCAATATCGCAAAAATCGCCGTCGCGTTAAGCGAGCGCATGGCGCAACTCGATCCGCCTGAAGCCAACAATTATCGTGCGCGGACCAAGGCATTCCTCGAACGCTGGCAGCAGGCGCTTGCGCGCTGGGAACAGCAGGCGGCGCCGCTCAAGGGCATGCCGCTCATCGTTTACCACAAGAACATGACCTATCTGATCGCCTGGCTGGGCATGCGCGAGTTAGGCGCACTCGAGCCCAAGCCGGGCCTGCCGCCGACCGCGAGCCATTTGTCGGAGCTGCTCGCAAAGTTGCAGCGTGATCCGGCAAAAGCGATAGTACTTGCCGCCTATAACGACCCGCGCGGAGGAGATTGGTTGTCGGAGCACGCGAAAATTCCAGTGTTGATCTTGCCGTTCACAGTCGGCGGCAGTGATAAGGCAAAAGATTTATTCGGATTGTTCGACGACAGCATCGCGCGTCTGCTGGCGGCCAAGTGAACGTTGCTGACTTCGATTTCGGTATCCTGCTGCCGGCGTTAGTTGCCGGCCTGCTCGTCACCGTCACGCATGTCCCGCTCGGCATCCAGGTGCTGAATCGCGGGATCGTATTTATCGATCTCGCGATTGCGCAGATTGCAGGCTGTGGCGTCATTCTCGCCAACTTTCTCGGCATGGAGACTCAAGGTATGCTGGTGCAAATCTCCGCGTTGTCCGCAGCGCTCGGGGGAGCACTGCTGCTGACGTGGACCGAAAAACACTGGCCCGAGGTGCAGGAAGCGATCATCGGCACGGTATTTGTGCTTGGGGCAAGCGGTGCAATCCTGCTGCTATCGGCAGAGGCACACCAGCACGCGAGCGCCGAGCATTTGAAGGACCTTCTGGTAGGGCAGATTCTGTGGGTAAGCTGGCGCACAGTCGCGCTGGTGGGTGGGGTTTATGCGGTCCTGCTTGCAGTATGGTTTGGCGTGGGACAGGAGCGGCTCAAGCGCACGGGCTTCTACGTGGTGTTTGCGTGCGCGGTGACGGCTTCCGTGCAGCTTGTCGGGTTGTATCTGGTGTTCGCGACGCTGATTGTTCCGGCGCTGGCGACGCGCCGCGTCGTGCGTTGGCGTCTCGCCGTCAGTTACGCGCTCGGCGCCGTCGGTTATGCAGCCGGTCTCGTGGTGTCGGCATTGACCGATTGGCCTTCAGGACCTGCGATCGTGTGGGTGATGACTGCGCTTGCGATATTCGTATTCGCGTTGGGGCCGCGTCAGTCGGTACGCGCTGGCTGATCTCGTCGGCATTGGCCCCCGTTTTTTTTCGCTGGTTGGCGCAAACCTCTGCTTCGATATAAAGTGCATTGGAGCTATCGCTCGCTGACTTCACTCATGCATGCACATTCCCACGACCACGATCATCAGCACCAGCACCATCACCCGCACAGCACCGGCCGCGCTTTCGCGATCGGCATTGGGCTGAATTTGATTTTTGTGGTCGTGGAATGGGCTTATGGAGTAATGGCCAATTCGCTCGCGCTGATTGCAGACGCCACGCACAACTTCGGCGACGTGATGGGGCTCGTCCTCGCATGGGGAGCGATGGCGCTTGCGCGCAGGCCGCCGTCGGCGCGCTTTACGTACGGATTGCGCGGCTCGACCATCCTTGCGGCACTCGGCAATGCGATGCTGCTGCTGGTGGCGACCGGCGGCATCGCGTGGGAAGCCATACGCCGTTTCGACAGCACCGGCGCAATCAATGAAACAGTCATGATCTGGGTCGCAGTGCTCGGGGTGTTGATCAACACGGGCACGGCGATGCTGTTCATGCGCGGCAGCAAATCCGATCTCAACGTGCGCGGCGCGTATCTGCACATGGCGGCTGACGCGGCCGTGTCCCTTGGCGTGGTGATGGCGGGCGTCGTCATGCTGTATACCGGCTGGATCTGGCTCGATCCCTTGGCGAGTCTTTTGATCGTCACTGTCATTTTTGTCGGGACCTGGGGATTGTTGCGAGATTCCGTGAGACTCGCACTCCAGGCGGCGCCTGAGAACGTGAATCCGATGGATGTCAGAAGGTTTCTCGTTGGATTGCCGGGTGTGGCCGAAATGCATGATCTGCATATCTGGGCGATGAGCACCACGGAAACGGCGCTAACGGTGCATCTCGTCATGCCCGCAGGGCATCCCGGCGACGAATTTTTCGAAAATGTCATCCACCAGATCGAGGAGCAATTCCACATTGGGCACGCGACGATACAAATCGAAACGGGAACTTCCTCCAATCCGTGTGTTCTGGCGCCTGATCATGTGGTCTGACCCGCGCGCCTGTTTGCGTGCGCCGGTATTGATTTTTCGCCGGGCACCACCATCTAGCCGCAATATCGTCGATTAAAATCGGAGTCGGCGGCTTAGTATCGGCGCACGGCGAGTTATGATCCTGGCCTGACAGCGCACTGTTCGGTCGACAATCGGGCTTATCTCATGGAGCAGTTCCACGGCACCACCATCGTATCGGCGCGGCGCGGCAAGCGCGTTGCGCTCGGCGGCGACGGTCAGGTCACGCTCGGCAATGTCGTGCTCAAGGCGAGCGCGCGCAAAGTGCGGCGCTTGTACGGCGACAAGATACTCGCCGGCTTTGCGGGCGGCACCGCGGATGCGTTCACACTATTCGAGCGCTTCGAGGCCAAGCTCGAAAAGCACCAGGGCAACCTGCTGCGCTCGGCGGTCGAGCTCGCCAAGGATTGGCGCACCGACCGCATTCTGCGCCGGCTCGAAGCGATGCTGGTGGTGTGTGACGACGAGACTTCGCTGATTATCTCCGGCAACGGCGACGTGCTCGAACCCGAGCAGGGACTGGTATCGATCGGCAGCGGCGGGCCGTATGCGCAGGCCGCGGCGCGCGCGCTGCTCGAAAATACCCCGCTGTCGCCCGAGGAGATCGTCAAGAAAGCGCTCGCGATCGCCGGCGACCTGTGCATTTACACCAACCAGCAGCACGTAATTGAAGTGCTCGAATAGCGTTCGGCGCTCATGTTTCAGCGGTCAGGTTTGAACCGCGGTCGCTGATGGCCAAATGCTGAAAGCAGTTTTATGTCCCAGATGACCCCGCAAGAAATCGTCCACGAGCTCGACAAGCACATCATCGGGCAGGACGCGGCCAAGCGCGCGGTCGCGATCGCGTTGCGCAACCGCTGGCGCCGGCAGCAGGTGCCCGAGCCTTTGCGCCAGGAAATTACGCCGAAAAATATTCTGATGATAGGGCCGACCGGTGTCGGCAAGACTGAAATAGCGCGGCGGCTGGCGCGGCTCGCCGATGCGCCGTTCATCAAGGTGGAAGCGACCAAGTTCACCGAAGTCGGCTACGTCGGGCGCGACGTTGATACCATCATCCGCGATCTCGTCGAAACCGCGATCAAACAGACGCGCGAGCACGCGACGCGCAAGGTGAGGCATCAGGCCGAAGATCAGGCCGAGGAACGCATCCTTGACGTGCTGCTGCCGGTCGCGCGCGACGGCTTGGCGCCGTCCACTGAAAGCAATAATGCGACGCGGCAGAAATTTCGCAAGAGACTGCGCGAAGGCGAGCTCGACGACAAGGAAATCGAGATCGAGGTCGCGGCGCCGCAGGCGCACATGGAAATTTTCGCGCCGCCGGGGATGGAAGACATGACCTCACAGATTCAGGGTATGTTCCAGAATCTTGGCGGGACGCGGCGCAAAGCGCGCCAACTCAAGATCCGCGACGCGATGAAGCTCCTCACCGAAGAAGAAGCGGCGAAGCTCGTCAATGACGACGACTTGAAATCGCGTGCGATTGCGAGTGTCGAGCAGAACGGCATCGTCTTTTTAGACGAGATCGACAAGATCACGAGTCGCGGCGAAGTTTCGGGCGCCGATGTCTCACGCCAGGGCGTGCAGCGCGATCTGCTGCCGCTGGTCGAAGGCACGACCGTATCGACCAAATACGGCATGATCAAGACCGACCACATCCTGTTTATCGCGAGCGGAGCATTTCATCTCGCCAAACCGTCGGACCTGATACCCGAGCTGCAGGGGCGGTTTCCGATTCGCGTCGAGCTTGCGAGTCTGAGCGTTGCCGATTTCGAGCAAATACTCACTAATACCGATGCGTGTCTGACGCGCCAGTACGAAGCACTGCTTGCGACCGAAGGCGTGACAGTCGATTTCCAGTCCGCTGCGGTCAAGCGCCTGGCGGAAATTGCGTGGCAGGTCAACGAAAAGACCGAAAACATCGGCGCGCGGCGGCTGTATACCGTGATGGAAAAATTGCTCGAGGAGATCTCCTACGACGCGGCAAAGCATGCGGGCCAGACGATCGCTATCGATGCCGCGTATGTCGATACCCGGCTCAAGGGGCTCGCGCAGAGCGAAGATCTGGCGCGTTACGTGCTGTGACCGCAATCCGCTGCGAGATGCGTGTGGGAGAGCAGCTAGCGTCCGGTTGGCGCGTGGATTTAATTCGGCGTTGATGTAAACTACTCCCATGTCAATCAGGGCATTACATCGGCTGATCGCGAAAATCGGCATTGCCGCCGTGTTGTTCACGCAATTGGCGGTGGCGGCTTACGCTTGTCCGGTTTTGACGGGACCGGATCACAACATGTCCGCTCGCATGGCTGCAGATGGGCACGCCGCTATGCCCGGTTGCGAAAAAGCCGATGCCGGCAATCCCAATCTGTGTTTGCAACACTGCCACGCCGGCATCCAGTCGGTAGAGTCTGCGCCCCAGTTGCCGATGCCAGCGTCGCCGGCGATGCTGTTGACGCTCGTCGCGGCGGCGCAGCCCGTCGCCAGCTTTGGCATTACCGCCCTTTCCGTTTTAGCCGAGCGCGAAACTTCACCTCCGCCGCTCATCCGCTTCCGCGTCCTTCGAATTTGATCTCCCTGCAAGTCTGGTAAGACCCGCTCGCGCTTTCGCGCGGGCGCGAATTTTGGACTTGTTCGGGAGATTTACATGCTGATATCGTTTCGCGTCCGCTGGTTTCGCACGTCATCACTATTTTTGTCTGCTGTCACGCATACCATTGTGACTGCACCCCCACCCCAACCCTCCCCCGCTACCGCAAGGGAGGGTGAGAATGGTGGCAATCCGCAAATGGCGATCTGTGATTTGTCGAAGTTAGATTTGCGGATCGCCAAAATAACGAACACGCGCAAGGGCTTTGCGGCGCTTGCACTCGCGGCAGCGGCTGCTTTGCCGCAGACCGGATTTACGCAACCGGCGCTGACGCTCACCGAAGCGCAGCGCATCGCGGTCGAGCGCTCGCGCCAGCTCGCCGCGCAAGACGCATCGATCACTGCCGCGCGCGAAATGGCGGTTGCCGCAGGGCAGCTCCCCGATCCGACACTTAAATTCGGCCTCGATTCTTTGCCCGTGACCTCGGCGCCCGGAGTTCAGGCGTTCAATCTGACCCAGGACTCGTTTACCATGCGCCGCATCGGCGTTATGCAGGAATTCACGCGCGACGAGAAGCGCAAGCTTAGAACCGTGCGCGGCGAGCGTGACGCCGAACGCGCCATCGCTGAAAAGACGCTTACGCTGACCAACATCCAGCGCGATACGGCACTCGCGTGGCTTGATCGTTTCTATCTTGAGCGTATGCGCGCCGTTGTAGCTTCGCAGGCGCAAGAAACTGACCTTGAGATGGGGGCGGCCGAAGGCGCATACCGTGCCGGTCGCGGCAGCCAAGCCGATGTCTTCGCTGCGCGCGCATCGCGTGTTCTGCTCGATGATCGGCTGTCCGAGCTTGATCGCCGCATTCTCAATGCGCGCGCCATGCTCGCGCGGTGGATAGGTGACGCGGCAAATGCCCCTTTGGCGGGTGAGCCAGCGATTAACTCCGTCCCGATCCAAGCCCATACGCTCGAATCGGATCTCTCGGATCACCCCGTGATCGCAATGCTCAAGCGTCAGGTTGATGTTGCGGAGACCGACGTGCAGCTTGCCAAAGCGAACAAGAAATCCGATTGGAGTGTGGAACTCTCGTATGGTGCGCGCGGCTCTGCTTTCTCCAATCTATTCTCAATCGGCTTCTCGCTCCCTCTGCAGTGGGACCAGAAGAACCGCCAGGATCGCGAAGTTGCGGCGAAACTTGCGATGGCCGATCAGGCGAAAGCGCAAGAGGAGGATGCCTTGCGCGCTCACGTCGCCGAAGTACGAACGATGTTGAATGAGTGGGAAAACGGGCGCGAGCGTCTCGGCCGCTACGAACGTGAGCTGGTGCCGCTGGCCAGGAGTCGCACTCAAGCAACGCTCGCTGCGTACCGGGGCGGCAAAGGCGACCTCACAACGGTAC
>DASYSI010000549.1:0-3264 GCA_036003485.1 Burkholderiales bacterium
CGCGAAGCTTCGATCAGGGCTCGAGGTTTTTCGCCGGCGGATAGTCGCGTGAATAAACCGGGTTCTTCAGGAACTCCTTCGGATCATAAGTCCAGAACTGGCTCACGTTCGGATAAGTCTGTATCACCGCATTCACGAGCCGCCCTCCTTTGCGCTCGACTTTGCGGATGTAGACGTTGCCGACCACGTTGCCGTACTCATCAAACGCAACCGGGCCGCGCACCGTATTCGCCTTGACCGTGCGCAGTGCTTTCATGAATGCCGGCTTATCCTCGATTCTGCCCTTGACGGCTTCGAGCGCCGTCTGCAGCACTGCGGCTTCGACGTAGGTCGCGGCGGCGTAGAAACCGGGATCGTACTTGTGCTCGGCGCGAAACGCCGCAGCAAACTTGCTATTGGCCGGGTTATCGAGCTCGGCCGAATACCAGCAGGTGGTCAGGATGCCGACCGCCTCGTCGCCCATGTTGCGCAGCACGGATTCATCGAGCGCAGTCATGCCACCGACGACGGCGAGCTTGCCCTTCAGGCCGTACTCATTGAATTGCCGCAGCCAGCGAAAGCCATTCGAGCCGGCGAAACCGAGGAAAATCGCATCGATGTTCGTCTTCAACTGCGCAAGATAAGTACCGTAATCGGGAACCGTGAGCGGCGGGAATGTTTTCTGCACGATCTTGCCGCCCAGCTCCTCGAACACGCGCTGAAATCCGGCGCACATTTCGTGGCCATAGGCGATGTCGTCGGCAATCACGGCCATGCGCCGGTACTTGAGCGTCTTGTAGCAATAATCGGCGAACGGTTGCGCGCACTGCGATGAAGTCGAAGTGCCCCGCACGAACCATGGATTGGGTTTGCGCTGCGTCATGTCCTCCGCGGCTGCGACCGACAGCGTCGGAGTCTGCTGCTCACGGATGTAATCGTCGATCGCGAGTGCTTCGAACGCGGCGAGCGGGCCGATCAGCGCATGCACGCGGTTCTTCTCGACCAACTCCTGCGTCTTGGTCTTCGCCTGCGCCGGATTGCCGCCGGTGTCGGTGACGATCAGCTCGACCTTGCGTCCGGCGATCGTGTTGGCGCGTTCGCGCAGATACATCGCGAGCGCATATTCCATATCGAGTCCGCCCGACGCGAGCGGCCCGGTTTTTACGGTGAGCAATCCGACCCGGATCGGCTCACTTTGCGCGCGCACGCGCGCTGGAAAGCCCAACGCCGATGCGCCGAGCGCGGTGCCGGCTGCTTGTATGAAATGCCTGCGGCTGACTGTCATTTAAGCGTTTCCTCTCTGGTAAAACCGTTGCATACGGTGGAGTATCTGATGACTTCAATACGGGCGATGGATCAAGAGTCGCGCGATTCAGTATGCGCAATTCAATGTGCGGGATTCGGCGGTGCGCCGGGCTGCCGCAGCGGATGCGCGAGCGCAAATGCGTCGATTTTCAGGCACTCATCCACGATCCCGACCGCGATCGGATACGCCGTGATATCGAACTTAAACAGGCGCGCGCCTTCGACGTGCGAGACGAGGCAGATATCGGCGAGCGTCGGCGCATTGCCCTGGCAGAACTTGCCGGCGGAGGCACGCGCAGCGAGCTGCGTTTCGATCGCTTCGAGCGCCTTGCTGCTCCAATGGCGTATCCACTTCAGACGCGCCGGTTCGTCGAGCTTGAACTCGTCCGTCAGATAGTTGCGCACGCGCGGCACGATCAGCGGATGCGCATCGCACGCAACGATCTGTGCCAGCATCCGTACGTAGGCGCGGTCGCGCGGCGCCACCGGCAACAGCGGCGGCTGCGGATGCGTCTCGTCGAGATAATCGATAATTGCGAGCGACTGCGTGAGCGCGGGCGAGTCGCCGACGACGAGCGCCGGCACCACCATCTGCGGGTTCACCGTGCGGTAGCTTTCGGATAACTGCTCGCCTTTGAGCAAATCGATCGCGACCTCGTCGAAAGCGATGCCTTTGAGATTGAGCGCGATGCGCACGCGAAACGTCGCAAGCGAGCGCCAGAAACCGAATAGCGTTGTTGCCATTAGCTCCTCCTACCTTCTCCACCGCGGCAATGCTCCACTTTTTAGCCAGAATTGGCAATGCCGCAGCATGTGTAGGCTACGCTATTCAGCGCTCACGCCATATTGACGGATCAGCGTGCCCCAGCGCTCGATTTCGTGCCGCAGAAATTGCTGTTGCTGCTGTGCAGCGATCGCCAGAACGCGGCCGCCGGAATCCTCGATGCGCGCGGCAAAATCCGGGTCACGATTGACCCCGTTCAGCGCAGCGCGTAACGCATCGACAATCGCGGGTGGAGTATCGGCGGGCGCAAACATGCCCATCCAGCTTTCGCCGTCGAAGTTTACGACTCCAGTCTCATTGATGGTCGGGACGTTCGGCAATTGGCTCGCGCGATTCGGTGCTGACACCGCGAGCGCTTTCAGCCGACCCGCCTGCACGTACTTGCGCGAAGCTGACAGGTTGTCGAACATCGCGTCTATCCTGCCGGCGATCAGGTCGGGGTGTGCTGCGGCAGCGGCTTTGTACGGCACATGCAGCATGTTAAGGCCCATGCTCTTGAATAGTATCGTTCCCCACACGTGCTGCACCGACCCCACTCCAGGTGAGGCGTAGGTGAGCTTGCCGGGTCGTTCTCGCGCATACTTCACGAATTCGGCGAGCGTGTTCGGCGGCAGATCCAGCCGCGTGATCAGCATGAACGGATAAGCGGCTGCAAATCCGACGGGCACGAAATCCCGCAGCGAATCGTACGGCAGGTTCCTGTAGAGAAAACCGTTCATGACAATCGAGCTGCCGCTGCTGAAAAGCAGCGTGTAGCCGTCGGATGCGGCTTTGGCCACGAAGTCGGTGCCGGTGGTCGAACCCGCACCGGGCTTGTTTTCGACGAATGCGGGATAGCGCGACAGTTCAGTCAGGGTCTTGACGACGTGCCGCGCCGTGAGATCGGTACCGCCGCCGGCGCCCGAGGCCACGATGACTCGGATCGGCCGCACGGGATAATCCTGCGCGAAGCCGGCGCTGCTGAAGAGAAGCGCCAGCGCTGCCCAGAATGCCACCGAGCGCAGTGAAGAGCGCCCGCGCTGCCGGACGCAACCCGTTACTTTGAGCAAGCCCGCGCTCCTACCCACTGTCGTTATGATACATTCTCGCCGACGGACCCTGAACACGCAATCCGCCACGCGAAGGAGGCCCTATGACCCGAAAATTTTCACTTGCGTTCAGCCACGTCGGACTGTACGTCACCGACATCGACAAGA
>DASYSI010000550.1:0-3753 GCA_036003485.1 Burkholderiales bacterium
CGTCGAGGAAATCGCGCGCATGTTAGGCGGCGTCAAGCTGACCGAAACCACGCGCAAACACGCGGCGGAGATGCTGGGGATAAAATTCTGAATATATTGGATAAAACGCATCCGTGATCTTGGAAAGAGGCTCAGCTCACACGCTTCCATGGTTCCATCAAAACAGGATGAGTTGCGACGATCATGGCGCCGCGTCAATGCGCCAGCGTGAATATTGTGGTTAACCTATGCCTGACACGACTGAAAAAGCGGCGCGCACGCTTCAGGTGCAAGCGCTGCCCAAATCCTAAGCGCCTCGCGCCGTCCGACTGCGGGTCCAGCGGCGAATGGCATGACGGCGGGCGGCTCAGGCTTCGTCAGTTTCTCGCAGTAGAGCGACCAGAGCGATTTAATGCAGTCGGTTGGTTGCGGCGAACTGGTTGCGATATCGGCGTGCATTGGCTTCTCCCCTGTGTGTGATGCTGCGATCGAATGACTATGGGCGAAGCTTGAGCCATGCGCGCTGCGCGATCAATACAACTGAGGTCTAGTCCTTTCGGATGAGCCCGCGCTTCGGGCGGCGCGCGCCTCCGTAACGCCGTGCTACCATTTGGGCCGGCCGCGAACAATTGCAAAAATCGGTGCGTAGTACTGCGCGACGAGCTGGCGCGCTATCGCGAGCTTCAAACAAACGGAGTAAATCGATGAAACTGCTGGGGACACCCGGAAGCCCTTACGTGCGCAAGGTGCGTCTGGTTTTGGAAGAGAAGCGCCTGCCGTACGAATATGTGCTCGCGCCTGCGCCGCAGCGCGACGCGATGGTTGTTCCATTGAACCCGCTCGGAAAGATTCCGGTGCTGGTGCGCGACGACGGCGCAGCGCTTTACGATTCTCCCGTGATCGTCGAGTATCTCGACGGGCTTGCCGCGGAGCCGAGACTGATACCGCAAACGTTCGATGAACGCATCGAGGTCAAACGCTGGGAGGCTCTCGGAGATGGGATCGCCGAGGCGACGGTCCTGATTTCGCACGATTACCGCAAACCCGAAGCTAAACGCGAGAGCGCGGCGTGGTACGACAAGCAACGCGTGAAAATTCAGCGCGGCTTGGCGACGATAGTCAAAGACCTGGGAACAAACAGCTTCTGTCACGGCGCGAGTTTCACGCTCGCGGATATCGCCGCTGGCTACGCCTTAGGCTATCTCGACCAGGCGCTGGCCGAGTTCGACTGGCGTACGCCGTACCCGAGTCTCAGTGCGTTTGCGGCGCGGCTCGAGGCGAGAGATTCGTTCCGTAAGACTTTGCCTGCGCGTGCGATGAGCTGAACCCGTTAGATAATTTTCGTCGTCTCTGCTTTCGCCTCACGCGCCACTCGCATAATTTCTAGCGCGCCGAGTAAGTCTTGCTGAACCCATTGCGGCCGTTGGTGAGTGTGAACTGGCCATCGCGGGCAACCGACGCCTTGATCCAGTGTCCCTTGCAGTCCGCGGTATCGTCCAGATTTGCGATCATGTCTTGCGCGGTGTTGTGCGAGGGGTCTTTGTCGACGAGCGACAGGTGTCCCTGCCAGATGCCCTCAATCCCCGGCAGCGCGGCGAGCCGGAGGTAGGAACTGGTTTCATACGCGGGCGCCGGCCTGGCCATGTCGACGATCGGCTGAATGCGCTTGTCTCCGACACCTAATCCCTTTTTCGGCCCGTTGTTTGCAACCACCACCTGCGGCAGGATCGCGCCGAGGAACGCCGGCGCGCCCCCAACGTCAGAACCGTGGCGGTTCGTCTGGTAAAGCGTGACCTTGCCCAGCTTGTTCACCGGACAAACGAGTTGCAGTTCTGAATGCCAATCGAGATCGATCAAATTGAGATACGTGAATTTGCCGTAGCTGAGCTTGAGGCCGACCATGCGCGAATTTTCGAATCCGCCCGGCGACATGTCAGCGGCGTTGGCGCACAAAGGGTTAGGTCCGCCGCCGCTCACCGGCTGCCCGATGAACTTCTCATTCGCTGACACGACGACAACCTGCACGTCCTTGAACGGAATCGCGTCGCCGGGATTGACGCTCGTACGCTTGCCGGCCGAGGCGGCCGTATAGCTTTCGTACCATTCGCGGTTGACCAGTTCGATCTTGTCGTTGGGACCGTAGTAGCGGCCGATCGGGATCAATTTCGTCAGCGCGGCGAGCCCGCCGACATGGTCGCGGTGGTAGTGGCTGATCACGAGGTGGTCGATCTGCGAGAGACCGGCTGCCCGCGCGGCTGCATTGATGCGCGTCGCGTCGCGGTCGCCGTCAGGATACCCGGTATCGATCAGCATCGATTCGCCCGACGGCGACACGAACAACGTCGCGGCACCCCCTTCGGTGTCGATCCAGTAAATTTCCAGATTGCGCGACGGTGCGCCGGGTTTCGCGCTGCCGGCAGCGGGCTGGTTCTGCGCGGACGTGAGGCCTGATACTGCGAACGCGAGCACGGCAAGCACAATGACTGCGTAAGATCGCTTCATGGACTACCCTTCCTTGTCCGGCCGTGGCCGGCGGATTGCTTATTAAATTCTTATGCTGCGCGGCGCTGCAGTTGTCGCGCGATAAACGCTTTCACCATCTCGCGTGCACGATCGGTTTGCGGGCCCGGTTTTGCGACCCACTCGTGTTCACTGCCTTCGAACACAGTCAGTGAGACATCGCCGCCGGCAGCCTTGTAAGTCGCGGCGAATTTCTCCTGCGCACTGGGGAGCACGTTGTCGTCGAGCGCACCCTGCATGATCAAGAGCGGCACCAGTGTTACCGCTTCGTGCCGCTCGAGGATCTGCTGCGGGTTGGCTTCGAAGATCGTCTCCCACGGATTGAAGAAAGTTTTGTTGTTCTTGATCATGTTGTCGCGTTTTTTTTCCTCCGCGTTCTGGAAGCGCGCGTACGTGTTGCTGATCGGAGAGCGCGTCGCGATATAGGCCACCGTCGCGTCGATATTCGGCGCTTCGGGCAGCGGAATCGCGTTGTAGCGCGCATCACGCGGGCGCATGCCCAACAGTTCGGCGACGTGTCCGCCGCTCGAGCTGCCGTATACACCGATCATCGACGGGTCGCCATTCCACGACGCGGCTTTCGACTTGAGCCAGCGCACGCCGTAGTTGGCATCCTGCACGCAAGCCGGATACGGCGCTTCCGGTGCGAGCGTCATGTCGATGGCGACCACCAGTACGCCGCTTGCCGCCAATGCGCGGTCCATCGGTTCCTCGGCGTGACGGTCTTTGGCGTTCCACGCTCCGCCGTGCAAATCGAGTATGGTCGGGAATGGTCCCGCGCCCTGCGGCTGATAAATGCGGGCCATCAGCTGCCGCCCGCCCGCAGTGCGCCGGAAATCGACCTCGCTGATTTTGAGCTCGAACTTGGCCGCGGGATTGTAAGCTTCTTTCATCTTGGATCCTCCTGCTTCGCCAGAATAAGCCGGACCTGATTTCATGCCCGCGACCATCGGTATGCCCGCCGCGCCCAGCGCAGTCATCTTCCTGAGAAAGTCCCGGCGTCCGGGAGAATTCCTGTCCATGCTGACCTCCACGCAGAATGATCGTGAACGATATCCAAGGCACGATATTTTGAGCCGCCTCGATTCTCATCTCGCGACCGTAACACTAGTTCCCGTTGCGTTCGCGATCGGGCCTTGATTTTCCTCCGCCGCTGCAAACTCTACCCCGATATCGGAACTTCGGCCACAGCCGTTGCGGCCGACTTCTGCGCCGCATTCCGTCGCGGGATCAATCGACTTTGACGTTGGCTTC
>DASYSI010000551.1:0-4451 GCA_036003485.1 Burkholderiales bacterium
TTGAAACGCAATATTAGTGTTGTAGTGGTGGGAATGATGCTGGGCGCACAAGTCGGCCTGGCAGCGGCGAGCGAAAGCGCCGCTCCCCTGGGTGCCGAAGCAATCGTCGCGAAGACCGAGCCGTCGGTGAAATCGACATACCAGTCGGCACATGCGGGCAGCGTTACAGTCTCGCGTGCGGCCCCGATGCCGTCCAACGACTCACAAATCGTTGCTAACGGCGAACCGCGTGTGCTATCGACGTTCGAAGAACGGCACAGTAACAGCGTAGCCGCCTCGAGCCGAGTCGCAATTCCGCTCGGTGCCCAGGCCATTAGGGAACAGGGCGAGCCGTCCGTGCAAGCGACGTATCTGCAGCGGCATGCCGGCAGCGATAGCGCCGAATAACGGCGACCGGCCGTCGGGAAATTTGTTATGGATCCCGCCGGCCGGGTTGTCCGCCGCGTCGCAACTTTATAGGGAGAAGATTTTTTCATGATTGATTGGATGCATTCGGGACCCTCGGTGGCAGCCGCTTTCATCGGTTCGTCGGTTGAAGCCGTTGAAGCGCTGACTATCGTTCTCGCAGTCGGCACCGTGCGCGGCTGGCGGTCCGCATTGATGGGCACCGCCGTGGGGCTGGCGCTGCTTACTGCTATCGTATTGACGTTTGGACCGGCGATTGCGCACGTGCCGATTGACGTGCTGCGGATCGTGGTGGGGACTTTGCTGTTGTTGTTCGGCTTTCGCTGGCTGCGCAAGGCGATACTGCGATCAGCGGGCGTAATCGCGCTTCACGACGAAAACGCGGCATTTACCAAAGAAACTCAGGTTTTACATCTCGAAACTTCCAGCCGGCAACGTTGGGATCTGGTTGCGATCATCACTGCTTTCAAGGCGGTGGTGCTCGAAGGAATCGAGGTGGTCGTGATTGTGATTGGCGTCGGCGCCGTTGGGAACACGTTGATTCCCGCCAGCTTAGGTGCTTTGATGGCGTGTCTGCTGGTTATCGCAATCGGTGCCTTGTTGCACCGCCCGCTGTCGCGCATTCCAGAAAACTCGCTCAAATTCACGGTCGGTATCTTAATTTCAGCATTCGGCCTGTTCTGGTTTGGTGAGGGTATCGGCGTTGCGTGGCCCTACCGGGATGCCGCAATACTCGGAATTGCCGCCATCCTGCTGCTCGTGTCCAGGCTTGCGGTCGGTCTGGCGCGGCGCGCCGGTAACTCGAATCGCGCCCTTATTTCAGGGAGGCCACTATTATGAAGATGCTGAGCACAATAGCCCGCGAACTGTTCGGCTTGTTTGTAGATGACGGCAGCCTCGCCCAGGCAATCGTCGTCCTGCTTGCAGTGACCGCTTTGCTGGCACGCGAGCAATTTATCGACATTAGCCACGCGGCTGTCCTTTTAGTTGCCGGAAGCATTATAGTTCTCGTCGAAAACGTCGTGCGCAGCGCACGGAAGTAAATCCGCATGATTGCGGAATCGCTGGCGCTCTGTTTGCGCGTCAGCTTTTTGCAGATAGGCACGCCATGAAAGTCTTGTTGGTCGAAGACAACGAACGCGTGGCCCGCTTCGTGAAGAAGGGGCTGATCGAATCGGGACATACCGTCGATCACGCAGATAACGGACGTGACGGCATGTTCCTCGCGGCCGGCGAGCCTTACGACGCGATCATCATTGATCGCATGCTGCCGGGCGATATCGACGGCCTCGGCATCATTGCGGCGTTGCGCAAATCCGGAAGCAAAGTCCCGATACTCATCTTAAGCGCCCTTGGTGACGTCGACGAGCGCATCCGCGGGCTCAAGAGCGGCGGTGACGATTACCTCGTCAAGCCTTTCGCGTTCGGCGAGCTGCTGGCGCGGCTCGATGCACTCGTCCGGCGCTCGCAGGATAGCAATACCGAGACGACGCTCGAAATGGACGACTTGTCCATGGATCTGCTCTCGCGCAAGGTAACGCGCGCCGGAAAGGCGGTCACGCTTCAGGCGCGCGAGTTCAAGCTACTCGAATATCTGATGCGGCACCCGAACCAGGTGGTCACGCGCACGATGCTGCTTGAAAACGTCTGGGACTACAATTTCGATCCCCAGACCAATGTTATCGACGTCCACGTCAGCAAGCTGCGTCAAAAGATCGATGCGGGCTTCGCACGGCCGCTGCTGCGCACCATCCGCAATGCGGGCTACATGCTGACTGCTGATGATTAGATTGCTCCGCTTTTCCTCCCTCAACCTCGCGCTCAGCTATATCGCACTGAGCATCTCCTTACTCGTATTGTTTACGACACCGCTCGGGATCGCGTGGCGTAAGGACATCGACGAAGCCAGGACCGAAAATCTGCAGCAGGATGTGCAAAGGCTGAGCGAAATTTTCAGCAAGCTAGGCGCGAACGGTCTGGCTGCCGCGATCGACGCGCATCTCGAAAGCCCGTTTGGCGTTGATAGAGTCATGTTGTTGGCCGATGCTTCGCTATCCAGGATCGCCGGCAATCTGCCTGCCTGGCCGCCCGAGATCCCCGCTTCGACCGGCACACATAGATTTGCAATTGACCCGGACGGCTCATTGATGCAGGTGGTCGTTATACACGCGATATTGCCAGGCGGTTACCACCTTCTGGTGGGACGCGAAATCTCGCGCTTCAAAAAGGTCGAAACTCTTTTCTGGTATGGACTCGCAGGCGCCGCGGTTACCGTCTTGCTGCTGGGCTGGCTGGGCGGCGCACTGATTCGCCGCACGCTCCTCTCCGAGCTGCACACCATCAGGCAAACCGCGTCTGCGATCGTGCGGGGAGACTTGTCCCGCCGCCTGCCGACGCAGAATGCAGGAGATGAGCTCGATATGCTCGCGCAGACGCTAAACCGCATGCTCGATCAAATCGAACACCTCGTCCACGGCGTTCGCAACGTCTCGAACGCGATCGCGCACGACCTGCGCACGCCGCTGGCGGAACTCCGCTCTCATCTCGAGGAGCTGTCGCTGACCCGGCCTTCACCCGAAGAGACCTTCGCCGAAATCGAGATTGCGGTCGCCGACGTGGACCGCGTAATCGGCATCTTCAACGCGCTGCTGCGCCTCGCAGAGATCGATACGGGCGCGCGGCGCGCGGGCTTCGTCCAGGTCGATGTAGCCGAGGTCGCAGCCGAGGCCGCCGAATTCTATCGTCCCGTTGCAGAACTCAACGGGATCCGGCTCGTGTTCGAGTCCTCAAACAAGCTCGAAGTTTCCGGTGATCCTCTGCTCCTCGCCCAGGCGATCGGGAACCTGATTGAAAACGCGCTGAAGTATGCGCAGAAGAATGGCACGATCACGGTCGAGGTCGGACAACGGCCTGACGCGAGCGTTGAAGTCGCAGTCGCGGACGACGGTCCCGGTATCCCCGACGAAGAGAAATCCAAAGTCACCGAACGTTTCTACCGTGGTGACGCAAGCCGCGGCACGCCGGGCGTGGGATTAGGGCTCAGTCTGGTGGCCGCCGTAGCGAAGCTCCACGGAGGATCGTTGGAGCTCTCCGACAATCGTCCGGGATTACGCGCGAGACTCGTATTAACTCGCACGGCCTGAAGCAACATTGGGGTTCCTCGCGGCCCTCGTCGATTAAATAAACTTAATTCTCGCGTCACGGGCATGCAATCCTCGCGGGATCAGGATTACATATACAGAAGACACGGCCAACGATCGCTGTTCGTTCAATCGTGCCGCGCGGCACATACGCGATAGCCGAAGGGTACTGTTCACATTGATTAAGAAGTGACATGTTCAAACCAAATTTTGGTGTTGTGGTTGTGGGAATCCTGCTGGGCGCACAGATCGGTCTGGCTGCAGCAGGCGCAAGCGATGTTCCCCTGGGCGCTGACGCGATCATGGATAACTTCGAGCCGCCCGCGCATGCGATTCAGTACAGTGCGCAGCAACAATCCGGCCAGCTAGAGCTGCAGCTACAGCAGCAGGTACAACAGCAACAGCTACAGCTGCAACAGGAACAGCTTAAAGCGCAACAGCGGGAGCTACAGCTACAACCGCAACTGCTGCGACCGCAACAGTTTCAACTGCAGCAGAATCAGCAGCAACGGCTTCAACAGCAACTGCTACAACAGCAACGGCTTCAACAGCAACAACTTCAACCGTAACTGGTCGTCAGCCGCAGTGGTCCGCGCAGCGACTAATATCACGTAAGACACGATCGATTCTGCGGGTTCGTCCTTTAGAACTGAATGCCGGCGCTTGCTGGGCCTATGGCTCGCCCAGAAGGCGATCCATCCGTCAAGACAATCCGGCCGTAGCCGAACAACAAACGACGCGCAGCCGCTATTCGTAGTACGCCGGAGATTTGCGCAGCGTCGCGGTCTGTGCCGGATCGTGATTGATCCAGACCTGAGCCTTGTTCGCTGCGACTACGGCGTGGAGCTTTTCCACGGATTTAATCGTGGCTTCGCGATCGAAATTCTGCGCCGGTGCGCGCGGCGT
>DASYSI010000552.1:0-7762 GCA_036003485.1 Burkholderiales bacterium
GGCGCGCAGATCGTGCTTGGCAATACATTTCACCTGTGGCTGCGCCCCGGCATCGAAGTAATCGCCGCGCACGGAGGGCTGCACCGCTTCATGGGCTGGGAGGGGCCCATACTTACCGATTCGGGCGGCTTCCAGGTGTTCAGTCTCGGCGCGCTGCGCAAGATCAGCGAAGACGGGGTCAGCTTTCAGTCGCCGGTCAACGGTGACGCGTGTTTTCTGACACCGGAAGAGTCGATGCGCATCCAGCGTGTGCTCAACGCCGATATTGTCATGGTGTTCGACGAATGCACGCCGTATCCTGCCGATCTCGCGCGCGCGCGCGATTCGATGGAATTGAGCCTGCGCTGGGCTGAACGCTCAAAGCGCGCGCATGATGGCAATACCAATGCATTGTTCGGCATCGTGCAGGGTGGAATGCACGAAGACTTGCGCGACCGCTCGCTCGCCGGATTGACCCGCATCGGCTTCGACGGCTACGCGATCGGAGGTTTGTCGGTCGGCGAGCCCAAGCACGACATGCAACGCACGCTGAAGCACGTCGCGCCGCGGCTGCCTGCCGGGCGGCCGCGCTATCTGATGGGCGTCGGCACGCCCGAGGACCTCGTCGAGGCAGTCGCGCTGGGCATCGACATGTTCGATTGCGTGCTGCCGACGCGCAACGCGCGCAACGGCTGGATCTACACGCGCCATGGAACGATCAAGCTCAGGAACGCACAGCACCGCGACGACGTGCGGCCGCTCGATGCCGCGTGCGCGTGTTATACCTGCCGTCACTTCAGCCGCGCATATCTGCACCATCTGCAAAAAGTGAACGAAATCCTCGGTGCACGCCTCAATACCTGGCACAACCTCTTTTACTTTTTCGAATTGATGCGCGATTTGCGCAGCGCGATCGAGCACAAGCGGCTCGCCGATTTTGTGGGCGAATTTAGGGACTTGCGCGAGACGTCATGCTAGCAGGCTCGCGCAGAACTCCCAGCGGGTTTTGCATCAGCCTGTTAGAATACGCACCTTTTTACGGGCAGCGGCAGTCACTCGGCCGCGCGACCCAGCGCTAAGGAGGAATTTCCGTGTTAATCAGCGAAGCGTGGGCTCAGGCAAGCATGCCTGGCGGGGCCGACCTGTGGTCGATGATGCCGATCATCCTGATGTTCATCGTGCTTTATTTCATGATGATCCGGCCGCAAATGAAGCGCGCCAAGGAAATGAAGGCGATGATAGACTCGTTGCAAAAAGGCGATGAGGTCGTGGCCGCCGGTGGTATGGTCGGCAAGATCAGCAAGATCAGCGACAGCTACATAACGCTGCAAGTCGCGGACAACGTCGAAATTCGCGTGCAGCGTCCCGCGGTGCAGCTTGTGCTGCCCAAGGGCACGATTAAGGGTATCGAGTGATTTGGGATAGGGCAATGGCATCAGGCCGCCCCGCCTCGAATATCTGATTCCCAATCCCTGCGGCACATGAATCGTTACCCACTCTGGAGATACCTCATCATCGGCTTTGCGCTGGTGATCAGCATAATTTACACGCTGCCGAACTTTTTCGGCGAGGTGCCCGCGGTGCAGATTGCTCCGCTAAAGGTCACCGCCAAGATCGATGCGGCGGTGATACAGACAGTCGAGCAGACGCTCAAAGCCAATGCGATCGGGCTCGACGGCATATTCACCGATACCAACAGCATCAAAGTCAGATTCAGGGACACCGACACCCAGCTCAAGGCGAAGGACGTGCTCGATCAGGCGCTCAATCCGGACCGCGACAGTCCGTCGTTCATCCTGGCGCTCAATCTGATCTCGGCCTCCCCGCGATGGTTCAGCTCGATCAACGCGCTGCCGATGTATCTGGGGCTCGATTTGCGCGGAGGCATCCATTTCCTGCTGCAGGTCGATTTGCCGTCCGCGCTCGTCAAGCGGCTCGACGGCCAGGTCGGTTATATCCGCAATGCATTGCGCGAGAAGAAAATTTCCTATTCCAGCATCGCGCGCGAGGGACAGAGCATCGTGATCAAGTTCCGCGACGCCGGCATGCGCGAAAAAGGGCAGAGCGAAATCGAGCGGCTAACGCCCGATCTCGCGCTGAAGACCGCGGAAGGACCGGGCGAGTTCCGCCTTACCGCCACGCTCACACCCCAGGCGCAGACCGAAACCCAGAAGTCAGCGATCGAACAGAACATCACGACGCTCAGAAACCGCGTCAACGAGCTTGGCGTTGCTGAGCCCATCATTCAGCAGCAGGGCGTCGACCGCATCGTAGTGCAGCTGCCGGGCGTGCAGGATCCCGCGCGCGCCAAGGACATACTGGGCCGCACCGCGAGCCTCGAGATCCGCATGGTCGAAGCGCAAGCAAGCGACCCGGCGGGGCGCGATTACGATCCTGCAAAAATCGAGGCCGCCAAGAGCGGAAACGTCCCATTCGGAACCGAATTGTTCTACGAGAGGCACGGCAACGTCGTCGAGCCGCTGCTGCTTTCCAAGCAGGTCATCATCACCGGCGAGCGTCTCACTAAAGCGTCGCCGACTTTCGATTCGCGCGACCAGCGTCCGGTGGTGTCGATCGAGCTCGACGGCCAGGGCGCGCGCATTATGCGCGATGTCACGCGTGACGCCGTCAAGCGCCGCATGGCCGTGCTGCTGATCGAAAAAGGCAAGCCCGAAGTGATTACCGCGCCGACGATCCAGGACCAGCTCGGCGGTAACTTCCAGATCACCGGCAGCAGAACGCCGCGCGATGCCAACGATCTCGCGCTCTTGCTGCGCGCGGGCGCGCTCGCGGCGCCGATGGATATCATCGAGGAGCGTACGGTCGGCCCGAGCCTCGGCGCCGAAAACATCAAGATCGGCTTCCACTCGACGTGGATCGGATTCACGCTGATCGCTTTGTTCATGATCGCCTACTATCGCGTGATGGGCGTGATTTCGATCGTGGCTCTCGCGATCAACGTGCTGTTCCTGGTTGCGCTCCTGTCGATGCTGCAGGCGACGCTGACCCTTCCCGGCATGGCCGGCATCGCGTTGACGGTCGGCATGGCGATTGACGCCAACGTACTAATCAACGAGCGCATCCGCGAGGAGCTGCGCAACGGCAATACGCCGCAGGCTGCCATTTATGCCGGCTACGATCGCGCATGGGGCACCATCATCGATTCCAACATCACCACGCTGATCGCCGGCGCGATGCTGTTTCTGCTCGGCTCGGGCCCGGTGAAAGGCTTCGCCGTGGTGCTGTGTCTGGGCATTCTGACTTCGCTTTTCAGCGCGGTGATGGTGTCGCGCAGCATCGTCAATCTGCATTACGGCAGCCGCCGCAGGCTCGACCATATTTCGATCGGTCAGGTGTGGAAAGCCGGAGCCGAAGCGAAGGAGAGTGTGAAGCGTTAGGCGTGGAAGGCCTGCGCTTTCTATTTGGAAAAATATGGAATTCTTCAGAATAAAACACGATATACCGTTCATGCGCTACGCGCTGATCTTCAACGTGATCTCGGTCATCACGTTCCTGGTCGCCGTGGTGTCGCTCGCGACCAAGGGCCTGAACTTCGGCGTCGATTTCACCGGCGGCACGGTGATGGAAGTGAGCTACAAGCAGGCGCCGGACGTGAACAAAATCCGCGATGCGATCGCGAAGCTCGGTTTCACCGACGCCGCGGTGCAGACCTTCGGTACTTCGCGCGACGTGCTGATCCGGCTGCCGGTAAAGCAGGGTCTTAGCGGCGCTCGATTGAGTGATCGAGTTTTCAATCATATCTGTCAAACGGAGGCATTGAGCACAAACGCATCGTTCGAGGCGGTTTGCCCTCAGGCGATTCGTTCGTACTGCGAACGCCGGAGCAAAGAACCGGATGCTCTCAAGTTTGATCAGCAGTGGACGAGTGACGGAGGGCCTGTTTATGACTGCAGCAAGCCGTTAGCAAATCGTGACGATGAAGCAAAGGTAACTTTGAGGCGGGTCGAATTTGTCGGCCCGCAGGTCGGCAGCGAACTCGTCGAAAACGGCGCGCTTGCGCTCCTGTTCGTTTCGCTTGGAATCGTGGCCTATCTCGCGCTGCGTTTCGAATGGAAGTTCGGCGTGGCGGCGATCATCGCCAACTTGCACGATGTGGTGATCATCCTGGGCTTTTTCTCGCTTTTCCAGTGGGAGTTTTCACTGACTGTGCTCGCCGCCGTGCTTGCGATTCTGGGTTACTCGGTCAACGAGTCGGTGGTCGTGTTCGACCGGATCCGCGAGAATTTTCGCAAGATGCGCAAGGCGTCCGTTACCACGGTGATCGACAACGCGATCACGCGTACGATGTCGCGCACCATTATCACTCACGGCTGCACGCAGATGATGGTCACCTCGATGCTGATCTTCGGCGGCGAAACCCTGCACTATTTCGCGCTCGCGCTGACAATCGGCATCTGCTTCGGCATCTATTCGTCGGTGCTCGTGGCAAGCCCGATCGTGATGTGGTTGCGCGTGTCGCGTGAGGATCTCGTAAAGCCGGAAAAGAAAACCGACATCGGTGCAGTGATCTAGTGTCCTGAGTCGTTAGTTCGCTGAACAAAAGTGCCGAGAATCGTCGCCATACTTTGTCGCAAATCCTCGCCAGGTGCCCAACCTGGCTGCGGTTTGCTTCGCGTCTGGCACCGAATTCGACACTTTTGCGTCATAACCCGCGTTGGAATTATCGTGGCTTCATCAACGAACTAACGACTCAGGACACTAGGCTCGCCGATGGAATTTATCGCGCAATTCTTCGACATCGTGCTGCATCTCGACCAGCACCTGAAGCTGCTGATCGAGAACTACGGAGTCTGGGTCTACCTGATCCTGTTCCTGATCATCTTCAGTGAGACCGGACTGGTCGTCGCGCCGTTTCTTCCCGGTGATTCGCTGCTATTCGTCGCGGGCACGCTGGCGGCCTCGGGCGGACTCTACGTGCACGGCTTATTCGCGCTTCTGGTGCTCGCCTCATTCAGCGGCGACAACTGCAATTACTGGATCGGCCGTTTCGTCGGTCCGCGCGTCTTCAGCCATCAGAAATCGCGTCTGTTCAATCCGGCGCACCTGGCGCGCACGCAACGCTTTTACGCCAAGCATGGAGGCAAGACCCTGATCCTCGCGCGCTTTGTGCCGATCGTGCGTACCTTCGCGCCGTTTGTCGCCGGCATCGGCCGCATGGTTTACCCGAGCTTCCTGTTCTACAGCTTTTCCGGCGCGGTATTCTGGATCGGATTTTTTGTGTTCGGCGGTTATTATTTCGGCAACATCCCGGTGGTCAAGCAAAATCTCACGCTCTTCATAATCGGCATCGTCATGCTCTCGATCATGCCCGGCATCGTCGAATTCGCGCGGCAGAAATTTCGGACTGAAAATAAAGCCTGAGCCCGCGACGTACGCCTTGCGTTGTATCTTTCAGATGCCCTTAGCGAGTTCCGCGGCTTTGCCGATATAGGTCGCAGGCGTCAGCTCGAGCAGGCGCTTTTTTTCGGCTTCGGGTATCGCGAGTGTCCTGATGAAAGCGTGCAAAGAATCGCGTGTGATGCCGTCTTTGCCGCGCGTCAAATTCTTCAATTGTTCGTAAGCACCGGCGACGCCATAGCGCCGCATCGCGGTTTGAATCGGCTCGGCGAGCACTTCCCATTTGGCATCGAGCTCGGCGGCGAGCAGCGTGCGGTTGGCTTCGAGCTTGATGAGGCCTTTGAGGCACGAGTCATACGCGAGCAGCGTGTGGCCGAGGGCGACCCCCATATTGCGCAGCACCGTCGAGTCGGTGAGATCGCGCTGCCAGCGCGAGACCGGCAGCTTGTCGCTCATATGCCGCAACAGCGCGTTCGCGATGCCGAGGTTGCCTTCCGAGTTTTCAAAATCGATCGGGTTGACTTTGTGCGGCATCGTTGACGACCCGACCTCGCCGGCCTTGGTTTTCTGCTTGAAATATCCGAGCGAGATGTATCCCCACACGTCGCGGTCGAGGTCCAGCAGTATGGTGTTGGCGCGCGCGTACGTGTCGAACAGTTCAGCGATTGCGTCGTGCGGCTCGATCTGTGTCGTGTAGGGATTGAACTCGAGTCCGAGGCCTTCGACGAATGTGCGCGCGAGCTTTTGCCAGTCGACGCCCGGGTAGGCAGCGAGATGCGCATTGTAATTGCCGACCGCGCCGTTCAACTTGCCGAGCAGCCTGACTGCGGCGAGCTTGTCGCGCGCGCGCCGCAAGCGCGATACCACGTTGGCGAATTCCTTGCCGAGCGTGGTCGGACTCGCCGGCTGGCCGTGCGTGTGCGCGAGCATTGCCGTTCCCGCGAGATCATGCGCGAGCGCGGCGAGGTGCTCGATGATCCTGTCGAGCGCGGGCAGCATGATTTCGTCGCGCGCCGCTTTCAGCATCAGCGCATGACACACATTATTGATGTCTTCCGAAGTGCATGCGAAATGGATGAACTCCGCGACCTTGGCGATTTCGGCGTTGGCACCGAGCTTCTCTTTCAGGAAATACTCGATCGCCTTAACGTCGTGATTGGTGCGCGCTTCGATCGTCTTCACTGCGGCACCATCGGCATGCGCGAAATCTCTGACGACGGCGTCAAGCTGCGCGAGGGCTGCTGTGGAGAAAGCCGGGATTTCCTTGAGCGCGGGTTCGGCGGCAAGCACTTTCAGCCATTCGACTTCGACCTGCACGCGGTAGCGGATCAGCGCAAGCTCGCTGAAATGCCGTCGCAGCGGCTCGACCTTGGTGCTATAGCGCCCGTCGAGGGGGGACAACGCCGTCAGTGGGGTGAGCGCCATAATGCCGTGCCTGCCAATAAGAGTCGTATTTTACCATGCGACGGATGCCAGCCGCGCCGGCCCGGCGTGCCGATGGCGGCCATCGCGCCGGGTTCTACTATGCAACAGCTCTTGCGATCGCGGCGTCGATTGCCGACTGCACAACCTTGCGGTTCAACTGTGGCACGAGCATTTCGATAAAGTCGAGCGCGTAACGGCGCAAATAATTATTGCGGCGAAATCCGAGGTACACGGTGTTCGATTCGAACAGATGACTCGCGTCGATCGCCCGTAAATTGCGGTCGCGCCGCGCATCGAATGCCGGCTTGGCGACAATCGCGACCCCCAGCCCGAGCTCGACGTAGGCTTTGATCACGTCCGTGTCGATTGCGTTCAGCACCAGGTTGGGGGCGAGCCCCTGTGCCTCGAATGCGCGCTGGACTTTGGAGTGCCCGACGAATTCGTCATCGTATGTAATGATCGGATAGCCGGCGAGGGCTTCCAGGGTCAGACGTTTGCGCCGCAGCAGCGGGTGGCGCGGCGGTGTCAGCGCGATTCGGGACAGCTCGTAGCACTTGAGCATCACCAGTTCCGGCAACGCTTGCTTGGGCTCGCTCGCGATCGCGAGATCGGCTTCGCCGTTGGCGACCAGCTGCCAGATTTGATTGGGCGTTCCCTGGCGCAAGCCCAGCCGTATCCCCGGATGACGCGCCACGAAGCGCTTGACGACTTGTGGCAGCGTGTAGCGCGCCTGGGTGTGCGTCGTGAGTACGGTCAGACTGCCGCTGCGGTCCTGGCGGAACTCCTGCCCGAGACGTTTCAGGTTTTCGGCATCGTCGAGCATGCGCTGGGCGACCGGGAGCATGGCCTTGCCGGCCGGCGTGATCTCGATCACGCGGTTGCGGTTGCGCATGAAAATGTCCACACCCAACTCATCCTCGAGCATGCGTATCTGCTTGCTCACTCCGGGCTGCGAGGTGTGCAGCGTCTGTGCGGCATCGGAAATACTTAGGCCCTGGCG
>DASYSI010000553.1:0-2832 GCA_036003485.1 Burkholderiales bacterium
AAACTGCATGCCGAAATCGTCAGGAATCTCAAGATGCCCGACGTGCTCGAGCGCATCGCGGTGCTCGGATTCGAACCGGTCGGCAGCACGCCAAATGATTTCGGCGAATTTATCAAAGCCGAGCTCGCGAAGTGGGCGCGAGTAGCGAAGGTGGCGGGCGCAAAGGTGGAGTAGCCTTAGTGCAAGACGGGTGGCGATGCGTAGGGTGCGCACCGCGCACGTGACAATGAGTTGATGGTACGCAGTGCGCACCTTACGTCACTCGAACGGCAGCGACGATGAACGGGGCGAAGCTGTATCCATATCGGGTACACTACTGAAGTGCTACAACAACGAACCTTACATGCCTTCCTTCTGTATTGCTGCACAACTTTCATCGTGTAAGACGCGTGGCAATGCGTAGGGTGCGCACGGCGCACGGTGCGCAGTGCGCACCCTGCTACTTTCGAGGAGAGTCACCGCAATGAATATCGTATTTTCTCCAGCCATTTCCGATGAAGCGTGGGCCATCGGGAAGTCGCTGCTTCCGCAAGGTTTCACGATCGAGATCCTGGCGCAGGATCATGAGGATCGCGTCGAGCAACTCGAACGGGCTGATTTTCTGATGGGATTTCTGCGCGGATTGCCGTTGCGCCCCGACGATTATCCGCATCTCAGAAGAGTCAAGCTGATCCAGGTGCTCAGCGCGGGCTATGACGGCATCGATATCGAAAGACTGCGTCAAAGCGGCATACCGCTTTGCAATAATGGCGGCGCAAACTCCTATGCGGTGTCAGAACACGCGATCCTGCTGATGCTTGCCGTCTATCGGCGCCTGCCGGCGCTCGACCGCCTGGTCCGGGCCGGTCAGTGGAAGTCGAGCAAGCTCGGCGAAGAGCAGGAGCACGAGCTGGCGGGCAAGACCGTCGGCATCGTCGGCGCCGGCATGATCGGGCGAACGATCGCGCGTCGCTTGAGCGGCTTCGAGGTGAAGCTCCTCTACCACGATCCGGTCCGGCTGCCAGCCGCCGACGCGGCGAAGCTCAATATGACTTATCGCGATCTGGACGATTTGCTGCGCGAGTCCGACGTTGTGACGCTGCACGCGCCGTCCAACGCATCGACCCATCACCTGATTTGCGATCGAACCCTCGCATTGATGAAGCGCGAAGCCATTATCATCAATACCGCGCGCGGCGAGCTCATCGACGAGGCCGCGTTGTACCGCGCACTGAGCGAGGGCCGCATCTGGGCCGCCGGGCTGGATACCTTCGATCAGGAACCGCCGGATCCGAAGAACCCGATCTTTACGCTGCCGAACGTCGTATTGTCTCCGCACGCGGCGGGCCCGACGTGGGAGAGCTGGCCGAAACGCTTTGGTCACAGCTATGCCAACATTCAACGCGTCGCGCGCGGCGAGGCCCCGCTCTGGGTCGTACCCGAACTGCGCTGACGGTTTCGGAGATGAATATGCAGCTCGTCTTTGCTGTTATGGCACGCAAGTTGTGCGCGTCCTGCGCGTGCCTGGCCCTGATCGCACCTTGTCACACCGTCGCCGCGCAGCCGGCATTCGGAGCCTGGGGTGTCGATTTAAGTGCGATGGACAAAAGCGTGCGCCCGGGCGACAACTTCTTTCAGTTCGTCAACGGTACCTGGCTCAAGACCGCAAAGATCCCTGCGGATCGCTCGAGCACCGGTTCGTTCCAGGATTTGCAGATACTGAGTGAAAAGCGCATGCGTGCGATTGTCGATGATCTCGAAACGCGCCGTTACGACAGTCTTTCGGACGAAGAGAAGAAGCTTCGCGACCTCTATGATGCGTTCGAGGATGAAGCGCAGATCGAGCGCCGCGGCCTCGAACCGGTCAAGAAGGATCTCGCGTACCTCGCCGGTCTGCGTACTCATGCCGAGGTGGCGCGCGCGATGGCATCGGTACGTCTCTCGACCGCGAGCATTTATGACGTTGGGATCGACATCGACAAAAAGAATCCTAACGCCTATTCGGTCAGTCTTTCGCAATCGGGCCTCGGTCTGCCGGACCGGGACTATTACCTCAAGAACGACAAGGATCTCGCTGCCACGCGTGACGCTTACAGGAAATATCTCGCGACCATGCTTGCGCTCTCGGGTGTGCGCGATGCAAAGGCACGCGCAGATCGCATCTTTGCGCTGGAGACCGAGCTCGCGAAAGTGCAGTGGAGCCGCGCCGATCGTCGCGACGAGGACAAGACTTACAATCCGATGCGTTTCTCGGCGCTGAAGACGCTCGCGCCGGCATTTCCATGGGATCCGTACTTTGCAGAAACCGGCATTCCGTTGAGATCGGCGCGCGGCCAACGCGTCGTCGTGGTGGCTGAAAAATCCGCATTCCCGGCGCTTGCCAGGATCTTTACCGCGACGCCGGTAGCGGTATGGCGCGATTACCTGAGGGTGCATTATCTGCACACCTTTTCCGCTTTTCTCCCCAAGCGCTTCGATGACGCCGATTTTGTTTTATACGGAACGGTACTGGGCGGGAAGACCCAGCAACTCGATCGTCCGACGCGTGGCGTGCGCCTGCTGAACGCGCGTCTCGGCGAGGCGCTGGGCAAGCTCTATGTCGCGCGCTATTTTCCGCCCGAGGCGAAAGCCAAGGCCGACGCGCTCGTGGCCAATCTGCTCAAGGCTTATGAGGAAGATATCAAAATGGTTTCGTGGATGAGCGACGCGACACGGGTGAAGGCGCTCGAGAAAATTCACGCGTTCACTCCCAAGATCGGCTATCCAGAACGCTGGCGCGACTATTCCGCCTACGTGGTCAAGCGCGACGATCTTATTGGGGATATCCGGCGCGGTGCACTGTTCGAGTGGAAT
>DASYSI010000554.1:0-2510 GCA_036003485.1 Burkholderiales bacterium
TGTCCGCAACTTCGCGCAGCTCGGGAACCGCGTTGATGAGATCCTCGGTGCTCGCGGCTGCCACATGCCCTCCGAGCCTGGGATCGTAGCGCGATGCGATCGTGCCGCCGGTGCCCAGTATCCATACGATCGGTTTCGGCATTCGTGTTCCTTATTGTCATGCGGTCAGCCGCGCAACAATATACCGTCAATCTCGAAGCGCAACAAATCACGGCAGCCGATTGCGGCCGGGCAGTCTTGTAAAGTAAAGTGACATGGCCCGCAGTCGGGCTAACACCGGGGAAGCGGATGGCAGTCACGTTGATCGAGAATTTCAGAGCCGCGTTCTACGCGCCGTTTTACGCCGCATCCGCGCTCGGCGCGTTCAAATCTGAAGGCGTCGAAGTGAATATCAAGGCGTCCGCGGACGCCGCGCAGACGATGCAAACGCTGTTGGCGGGCGCGGGAGAAGTCGCATGGGGTGGTCCGCTGCGCCTGATGCTCGCGCTGGAAAAGAAACCCGCGCGCAGACCGATTGTTTTTTGCGAAGTGGTGGGACGCGATCCATTTTTTTTGCTCGGGCGGGAGCCGAATCCGGGTTTTCGTTTTCAGGATCTGCAGGGCAAGCGAGTCGCGGTGGTGACTGAAGTGCCGACACCCTGGATGTGCCAGCAGCAGGACCTGCGCGGCGCCGGAATCGATCCGCGCATGATTACTCTGACGCCGGAGCGCACCATGTCCGAAAACATGATTGCGCTCAAAGCAAGTGACGCGGACGTGATTCAGGTTTTTCAGCCTTACGCCGCCGAGCTGACGCAAGGTGGCGGTGCGTACCTCTGGTATGCCGCGGCAACCCGCGGTCCGACCTCTTATACAACGCTCAACACGACGCGCGATTATGCGCAACGCCACCCTGAAACGCTCGCAGCGATGTGCCGCGCGATGTACCGCACGCAGAAGTGGATCGCGGCGCATGACGGCCGCGCGCTGGCGCAGGCGATTTCCTCATATTTCCCGCATGTGCCTGCGGAGACGCTCGCCACGTGCTACGAGCATTACCGGGAACTGGGCGTCTGGAATAGCGCTCCGCTCATGTCGCGCGATGGATTCGAATGGCTGCGCGAGGCTGGTCTCGCGAGCGGACGTCTGCGGCAGAGATTCGAATACGATGAGTGCGCGGACATGCAGTTTGCACACCAAGCCATCCGCGAAAATCCGCCCGCATTGGGCGCGGCGGCGCCGTAAATCGAGCGCGGCCGGTTTCCGGAACCGGTCGCAGCCGCCGGTTAAACGCGGATGGTTGCGCTGCGTCCCGCGCTCTTCTCCATGCTGAAGCCGGGGAGCACCATGGACAACGCGCCGATCGAGCTTCCGGCGCAAACGAGCATCAGGTCCTGCGGCGTGTCCATCGCATAATGGAGCGTTGTTTCGTCGGCAGGCGCAACCTCGCCGTCGAGGCGGCCGGCGCGTTTAAGCTCGGCTACGCTGCGTGCGCTGTGCGCGACGACAAATTCGCGAATGCGCTGCTTGCTCCAGCCGCTTGTTTGCAGCAATCGCGCATGCTCGCCGCCCAATATCACCGCGCCGGGAGTCTGGTCGAGAATCGCGATCGAGCCGAGGAAAGACAGGGCATCGCCGATGGATCGCAGAAACTGCTCGTGATTTCCATAGTTCCATATCTGCAGCATCGAGCTTGCCGCAATCAATGTGACGGTGCTGTCTTCCGGCTTGAAACCCCGCTCGACATGCCACGGTTCCCACGGATGATTTTCTTCATTCTCCGCGATACAGCACGTATATTTTCCGGGCGTGCCCAGAGTGGCGCGATCAGAAACTCCGGGAATGTAACTCAGGCAGTTGAGCAACACGAGCCTCAGCGCGCGGCCGATCGTCGCATTGGCGCGCACTCCGGGGCCGAACACATTGTTGGTCGCATTGATACCAAGCTTTTTCGTGACTGGCCCGTTGACTAGTATCATGATGGTCGCACCGGAAAGCCCCGATGCGACGTGATGCAGCACAAACTCCGGAGTGGCGAGCGCTTTGATTGCAGCGACAACGACTGCGAAGTACTCGGGTTTGCAGCCCGCCATCACGGCGTTGATCGCCGCCTTTTCCGCAGTGACAGACGCATTTCGCGACGGCATTTCCGCAATCACGGCGTCAGGCTTCAATCCGGCGGTGTCAAGCATGTCATCGACGAGCGTGCGCGTGGCCGGAACGGCGGGCAAGCCGTCAGTCCAGCCGCGCGCGTAACAGAACTCGATTTGTTCCGACGCATTGATCGGAATGCACGCCTCGCCCTCGGCCTCGGGCTCCAGTGGCCGCGTATCGATTGCCAATTGATTTTCCTCGCGACAACGATTCAGCCGGGCTGACCGTCCTGCAGCAGTTGCAGCACTTTCGCCAGCAACGCATCGGCGCATTGCTCGATGCCCGGCGGTGTTAGATTGGCGAGCGGATGAGGCATCATCACGAACCTGAAGCCCGGTACGCCCCAGAGCCGTGCCATCTCCTTCGCCGTGGCCTCG
>DASYSI010000555.1:0-2236 GCA_036003485.1 Burkholderiales bacterium
CAGACTATTCGCAAGGCTCGCAACAAAGCAGATGATCGCGCGAGACGTAGACGGAGCGCGATCGTGCGGCCCGCCTGCGCTGCGCCGTTGCCTTGGCGCGGCCGCTGCGGCGGGGATCGCGCGAGCCGTAGACGGAGCGAAGCAAGGCCGGGGAGCGCGATCGTGCGGCCCGCCTGCGCTTCGCCGTTGCCTTGGCGCGGCCGCTGCGGCGGGCCCCGCCAAGCACCGCCCCGAAGGGCTCCCAGCGGGTTCTGCATCAGCCTGCTAATATTGTCGTCGCCACCTGCGTAGACTGAAGCTGGGATGAAGAGTCCGATTATTTGGGTTGCTGCATGGGTGCTCGGTTATGCCGCCTTGCAGGCCGCCTGCGCGGATTTGCCGCTCACACGCAGCCAGGCGCTCGCGCAGCAGTCCAGCGCCGACGCCAAACAACGCAGGATCGCGGTCGATCGCCTCGGTCAGGTCGGCCTGATGAGCGATGCACGCGTACTGCTCAAGGCGCTGCACGACCGCGACGAGGTCACGCGTGAGCTCGCGGAGGCGTCGATCTGGCGGGTGTGGAGCCGTTCCGGCGACGCCAAAGTCGATGAGCTGTTCGAGCGCGGCATGCGGGAGATGAATGTCGGCGCGCTCGAATCGGCGCTCGAGACCTTCACCAGCATCATCACGATCAGGCCCGATTTCGCCGAAGGCTGGAACAAACGCGCGACACTCTATTTTCTGACCGGCGATCTCGCCAAATCGCTGAAGGATTGCGACGAAGTGCTGAGGCGAAACCCGTCGCATTTCGGCGCGCTCGCGGGCTATGGCCAGATTTACATTCAGCTCGAGCAGCCGGAGCGCGCGCTCGACTATTTTCAGCGCGCATTGAGTATCAACCCGAACATGCACGGCGTGGCGCAGAGTATCGAAGTGTTGAAGCAGTTTGTGGGCCGGCGGCGTGACCGCGTGATCTGAAGCAATTCACTAATCCGATCGCGGAACGAATACGCTCGCGGAGTCGCTGGGTTGCTGCTGCCAGCCCCGCACACGGTCTATCATTTCGAGCAGATGCGGCGCGGCACGGCACAGCAGCGCCAAGTGCCGATCATCAAGACGCAAGCCAGCGCTCTGCGCCGCTTGCGCGCACGAGTCGACCATCTTCTGGTCCATCGCATGCGTCGACAGCGCGGATGCGGTATGCGTAAAGGGCGCGGGTCTCGATTCCGGCGCAACCATTGCGCGCCGGTTCGACCAGCCAGTGGCCTGCTCGTAAGCGTGGGCTATCCCGACGACGTTGGCGTCGTCAAACGGTTTGCCGACGAGCTGCATCGACAACGGCAAACCGGCGCGGCTGAATCCGGTGCACACCACGATCGCCGGATTTCCGGTGACTGCAAAAGGCACGAAACGACTCGGACTCGGCCATGCCGCAAGCTTTGGCGCGAGTACGGGAGCCGGTCCCGCACCGGCGGTCACCAGCACGTCGCAGTGAGCGAAAGCGATTTGCATTTCGTTCAGCATGCGGCTGCGCTCCTGCAGCGCGAGCACATAGTCGGCACCCTGGATCAGACATGCAATCAGCGTTCGCTCGAGGAATACTGCGCCGAAATCCTGCGGGCGCTCGATCAGCGCTTGCCTTTGTACCGCGAAAGTCTCCGGTTCTTCAATCAGCGTCCAGACGTCATAGTAGTCGCGCAGCGCGCGCAAACGGACATCATGCAGACGTGCGCCTAATGTTTCCAAAGCCTTGAGCGCTTCATCCGTGGCGCTCCGCAATTCGTCGTCGCCCAGCGATTCATCGTCTCCGAACTGGCGCACGACGCCGATGCGTACATCCTTGAGGTCAGTTCTCAAGGCCGCACGAAAATCCTGGCGCGGACGGCGGATACTCGATCGATCTCTCGAGTCGTAGCCGACGATCGCTTCGAGCAGGATCGCGCAGTCCTCGACCGTTTTCGCCATCGGACCGCAATGATCGAGACTGAATGAGTTGGCGATCACGCCGTGACGACTGACCAATCCAAAAGTGGGCTTCATTCCAACGAGTCCGCAGAGCGAAGCGGGCGTTCGGATCGAACCTCCGGTGTCACTGCCAAGCGAAGCCAGCACCAGCCCACCGGCGAGTGCCGCCGCCGAGCCGCTGCTCGATCCTCCAGTGAAATGCTCCGGATTCCATGGATTTCGCGCCGGAGGCCACGGCAGATCGAAAGAAGGCCCGCCATGCGCAAGCTCGTGGGCCGCGAGTTTTCCGAGC
>DASYSI010000556.1:0-8214 GCA_036003485.1 Burkholderiales bacterium
ACGCGCCCGCGCGCGAGCACGGGCTGGCGATAGGGCTCGAGTCCCTGGATGTGGGTCGCGCGAAACTCGATTGGCGGAATGTGCGCGACATCCGCCGCGGTCCACACCGCCACGCATCCCGGTGAGCTCAGCGCTGCACTCGCATCGATTGCGACGATTCTGCCGTGCGCGTGGCTCGAGCGCACTACGCGCATGTGAAGTTGGTGCGCAAACGAAATGCCTGCCGCATAACGACCGCGTCCCGTGACGAGCGGCAGATCTTCGAGCCGCGTCACCGAGCGGCCGACGAATTTTCCTTTGGCGACGGGCACGAAATTCGGTGCGCTCATCTTCGAATCGTTCATCCGTTAGCGCGCATTTGCGCTGCCGCAGCACGCACCGCTCTGATGATGTTCTGATAGCCCGTGCAGCGGCACAGATTGGACGACAGCGCGTCGAGCAGGTCTTCATCGCTCAGGTCGGGGTCGCGCTCGAGCACGCCGGCTGCCAGCATCAGAAAACCCGACGTGCAGAAACCGCACTGGAGTCCGTGATGGTCGATAAATGCCTGCTGCAGCGGATGCAGCTTGTCGCCGTCGGCGAGTCCTTCGACGGTGCGAATCTGTTTGCCCTGCGCCTGCACGGCGAACATCAGGCATGCGCGCACCGGATCGCCATCGACGAGTACGGTGCACGATCCGCATACGCCATGCTCGCAGCCTGAATTCGTCCCGGTAAGACCGCACTCGTCGCGCAGCGTGTCCGCGAGCGTGCGGCGCGGCTCGACGCGCACGCGATAATTCCTGCCGTTGATCGTCAGCGTTATATCGGTCATATCGTTCATGCACTTTTCTCCGCTGCTTCGAGCGCACGCCGAACCGCGGCGCGCGTCACGTCGCGCTTGTAAGCTACGTTTTCGGTTTTCTCATCGATCGGATCGACCTCTTCGGCCGCCGCATCAGCAGCCGCGCGGAAAACGTCGGCGCCGGGCGCGCGACCCGCGAGCACCGCTTCAGCTTGCGCAATGCGCCGCGGATGACCCTCGACGCCGCCGACGCCCATGCGCGGGTCGACGATCACGCCGCCTTCGACGCGATACGCCGCGAGCGACATCGCGATCGCAAAATCGCCGGCACGGCGGCTGAACTCATAGAATCCGCAGCGTGTATCCAATGCGAGCAGCGGCAGCCGCGTCTCGATGAGCAGCTCGTCCGCGGCGAGCGCAGTTGCCATCATGCCCTGGAAAAAATCGGCCGCGTCGATCGTGCGCGCGCCGCTCGCGCCGCGCGCAATCATTTTCGCGCCCAGCGTTGCCGCGACGAGGCACCACTCGGAAGCGGGGTCGGCATTCGCCACGCTGCCGCAAAACGTTCCGCGCGTGCGTATCGGATAATGCCCGATGTGCCGTACCACGCTTGCGAGTAACTTGCCGAGCGGCCCCGCGGCGACCGGACGCTGAAAAGCGGCATGGCGCACGCACGCAGCGATCGCAAGTTCGCTGTCCTCGACCGCGAGCCGGTCGAATCCCGCCACCGCGTTGATGTCGACAAGATGCGCCGGGAGCGCGAGCCTCAATGCCATCGCCGGCACGAGGCTCTGACCGCCGGCGATGACGCGGCCGTCGTCGGGCGCTACCTGCGCGAGCATTGCCACCGCCTCGTCCATCGTGTGCGGCGCGTGATATTCAAATCGTGCGGGTTTCATTGCCCTGGACAGTACACCAGAAAACAGGATTTTTGCGAGTTTTTTTATGGCTGCTGCGTGGCTCGTGCGACGGAAATGCAGCGGTGTCAGTAATATTTCGCAATCCGCGCATGCAAACGGCATTGGCAGCGGCGCGTACGGCGCGCGTGCATTATGCAATACTAAGCGCGTTATCCGCGCATTACCGTGTTGCCTTGAGGAGCGTTTTCGATGTCGCAATCATTACGCCGCGTCGCGATCTTTATTGCGCTTTCGATGGGGGCGCCTGCCCACGCGCAGCAACCTTACCCGATCAAGACGATCCGCATGATCGTACCGTTCGCACCCGACGGTATTGGGCAACATTAATATCCTTAAGGATTTGGAGAATGACTCAATGAAATCGTTTCGCAGCTTCAACGATACCGAGCGCGTTCCCGCGCGCATCATGGAGCCCGTCATCGATCCGGCCGGATGGTCCGCCGATTCTCTGCGCGATGTCGCAAGCTGGAGTTATCACATCACCGACGCGGATAGCGCCGAGCTGATCGAAGCGACGGAATCGATACGCCGCAATGCAATCGCGTTGGAAACAATCAACCGCGAGAATTTTCGCCTTGGCCCTTTCGGCGCAATCCTGCACGATGTGCGGCGCGAGCTGCTCGACGGCCGCGGCATCGTCATGCTGCAGAATTTCCCGACAGAACGACTCGACCGGCAAGCCTGCGCAATCGCTTATCTCGGACTTGGCTCGTATCTCGGCCGGCCGATGTCGCAGAATATGCAAGGCCACATCCTCGGACACGTGAAGGATCTCGGCGGCGATTACGCAGATCCAACAACGCGCGGATACGTGACCCGCGCCGAGCTTCGATTCCACGCGGATGGTTGCGATTATGTCGGTCTGCTGTGCTTACAGACGCCCAGGAGCGGCGGCGCAAGCCGCGTGGCGAGCTCGGTGACCGTCTATAACCGGATGCTCGAGCGCCGTCCCGATCTTGTTGAGGTGCTCACGCAGAATTTCTATCGCTCACGCAAGGGGGACATCAATCCCGGCGAGAATCCGTGGTATACGCAGCCGATGTTTTCCTTCACCCAAGGCTATTTCAGCGCGACTGGCGCCGGCTCGGCGATCGAGAAAGCGCAGGGGCTGCCCGGCGTTCCGCCGCTGAGTCACGCGCAGAAGGAGGCGATCGATTTTTATCGCCAGGTCGTCGACGAATGTGCGGCCGACATTCCCTTTTGCCGCGGCGACGTGCAGTTCCTCAACAATTACGTCACTTTGCATTCGCGGCGTGCCTACGAAGACTGGCCGGAACCGTCGCGCAAGCGTCACCTGCTGCGCCTTTGGCTGTCGGATCCCGAAGGGCGCGCGATCCCAAGCGAACAACGCGCGGGCTATGAAGGCGCCGGCGTTCTGCCCGCGGGCGTCAAACTCAACGCTCCGCTCGACGTCGACGAGCTCGCGACATCAATCGGAGCCTGATCGAGATGCTGAATGCGGGCACCCGACCGGTTTGCATTCTCATTTCTTTGTTGCTGACAGGCGCATCGCCGCTCACAATGGCGCAGGCCTTTCCGACGAAGCCGATCCGCATCATTGTCGGCTTTGCCCCCGGCGGCGGCAGCGATTTTATTGCACGCACCACTGCGCCCCGATTGAGCGAAGCCGTCGGCCAGCCCGTCATCGTCGAAAATCGGCCCGGCGCAAGCGGCGTGCTCGCCGCCGAGCTCGGAGCGAAAGCAGCGCCGGACGGCCATACGCTGACGCTGATCGTGTCAAACTTCGCAAGCTACCCCAGCCTTTACAAGCTTGCGTTCGATCCGGTGAAGGACGTTCAGCCGATCATTCAACTTACGCAGGGGCCATTCCTCGTTGCCGTGCATCCGTCGCTGCCGGTCAGCACGATCCGCGAACTGATTGCGCTGGCTAAGAAAAATCCTGGAGCGCTCAACTATGCCTCGACCGGCATTGGCGCACTCTCGCACCTCGGCGTCGAACATTTCAGCATCATGGCCGGTGTCAAGATGACGCACATTCCGTACAAAGGTACCGGACCGGCACTCGTCGATACCATAGCCGGCAACAGCACGGTGATCTTCGGCAGCATCCTGCCTACGCTGCCGCACGTACGCAGCGGACGACTGCGCGGAATCGCGGTCACGACCACACAGCGCGTCGCCGCCGAGCCCAGCATTCCGACGATAGCCGAATCCGGTTTGCCCGGTTATGAAGTCAACAACTGGAACGGCGTGATCGTCCCGCACGCGACGCCGCGGCCGGTCGTCGATCGGCTCAACAATGAATTAGCGAGAATCGTCAGGAACAAAGAAGTGATCGAGCGCCTGCAAAGCGACGGCAGTTCGCCCGCAGGCGGCACGCCGGAAGACTTCGGCGCACGCATGGCGAAAGAAACCGCGTTGTGGAGCAAGGTTATTGCGAAAGCGGGGGTGAAGGTCGAATAGCCGCGGCGCAAGCCCACCAGCGACGTCGAGATGTAGTATGAGCGTCCAGCGTTTCTAGATACGGCAGGACCGCCACGGAGCGCTAGCAAAGACTATTGAAGAAACGGATGAAGAAATAAGGAGTATCGAAACATGACCGCGAAGCTCAATCACACCATCGTCTACGCACGCGACAAGCGTGCATCCGCGAAATTCCTTTCAGAGATTCTCGGCTGTCCTGCGCCGGTGCCGTTCGGCCCGTTCCTGGGCGTGCAGACCGGTAACGAGGTGACGCTCGATTTTATGAACGCCGATGAGAAAATCTCCCCGCAGCATTACGCGTTCTTGATCACCGAGTCTGAGTTCGACGAGATCTTCGCGCGAATTCGAGCGCGGAAGCTACGCTACTGGGCCGATCCCGCGCAACAGCAGCAGGGGGAAATCAACACCCGTGACGGCGGCCGCGGGCTTTATTTCGAAGATCCGAGTGGTCATCTTCTCGAGATTCTTACGCGTCCGTACGGCAGCAAGGCCTAGTAGCACGAATCCTGTGGCAGCTCTGTGGACTTCCGATGCGCTCGAGGATTGGAAGCGAGCGCTCGAAAGCTACGAAAATGTGATCGCCGAGCAAGGCGTAGAGCGCTTGCCCGATCTCGACCGCTGGTATCGCGACGAACTGCCGCAGACGATCGCCGCGCGGCAGCCGGCGCATGTGACGCGCGACGAGCTCGTGCGTCTTACGCAATGGAAAATGGCGCGCGGTGTGTGGCGCGCGCGCAATCTCGCTTTGGTGCGCGGTAATGCGCCCGAGCTCGTCGTTGAGGCGAGCGCTGCGGCGCTGGCAAAAATCCCGCATGCGACCGCGCCGATCGCGGGCTTGGCGCAACTCGCCGGAGTCGGTCCGGCCACGGCCTCAGCGATCGCGGCGGCCGCGGCACCGGGTATTTATCCGTTCTTCGACGAGCTCGTCGCCGCGCAGATTCCGGAGTCTCGAAAAATCGCTTTCACGCTCAGCTATTACGCGCGTTATGCTGCGGCGCTGCGCGAGCGCGCAAATCGCCTCGGCCACCGCTGGACGCCGGTGATGGCGGAGCGTGCGCTCTGGGCAAACGTCGGCGGAAAAGCGGGCGCGCGGGGACGGTCTTAGCGTCAAACTGTGCTGTGTTGACCTCGCAAATCTACCCCGCGCGATGACGGACAATGAAACCCAGCATGCCGAGTCCAGTCAAGAGCAGCATCAGGCTCGCCGGCTCCGGCACCCTTGCGAGTCCCAGCGTCTCGGCTGCAATCTGCTGCAGCGTAAAGGCGTCGCTGCCGGAAATGCCCAGATCTTGTGCCGCAATCTCGTTGAAGCCAAGCGACCGCGGATCAAGGCCGGTGATGCTCCCGAATTGGACGAGCGCATCCAGATAAGAGCCATACTTGCTCGCATGTAGATAGTCGTCCCACCACAGGTTCATGGGGTCCCCAGGCAGGTTCGGGTTATAAGTGCCCGATGCGTTGTAAAAGTTGCCCGTCTTCACGAGACCTTCGTCCACCGCCAACTGAAATGCGTCCCCCACCGCAATCACGCCGGCAAAATTGAGGTTGGTGCTTGCCTTGTCGAAAAAGCTGGTGTGCAGGTCTGCGGTCATGCCCGCCAACGTAGAATAATAAAGCGTGGCTTGGCCCCCCGCTGCACTGGTATCGACGATGGGGCGTCCATCCGATGTGGTCGTGTCCGCCGTCGTAATCAAGTGCCCAAATACCATGTCCGGTCGCGCCCAGGTCTCGGTCAGGTAGACTTTGGTGGCCGCGTTCGCATTCAGGTTCGCCGCAATGTTGCGCACGGTATTGCAACTTGCCGTCGACAACCCCGTAGCCTGACACGCCGCCAGACTCCCGAACAATTGCGTTTCGGTATACGACTGGGCCGCCCCGTTGTGGATGAAGGATTCGAATTTGTCCGCGTAGGCGTTGAAGGTCGCCAGATTCGCATTTTTTCCCTTGCCGGCAGGCAATGCGGCATCGCTTTGTTCCTGCAGCACGACGGCATCCCATTTCTGGGAAGCGACATTCTCCCGTAGCTTCCACTGTGCGTTGGCGGTGTCGAGAAACTGGCCGCGCAGCGTAGCGGCGTTACGCGCCGAAATCGATACGTCATAAGTCAGGCCTGCTTCATCGGTAAACTTCTTGAATATCCCCGCAATCCCGCCCCACGGATGCGGTTCCCATGGATTGGTACCGGCAGAGTTTAATGCCTGGAACCCGGCGGTGAGATCGTGCACGTTCGCGGCGTTGTAACTCATCACCGGATCTACCCGGCCGAAAGTGTAGCTGTTGCCGACGAAAAGTATTTCGATAGGTGCCGCGAAGACCGCGGGCGCAAAGACGACGGTCGCCACGGCGACCGGAACCAGACGAATCACGAGTCTGCTGAGATATCTCGGCAAGATCCTTCGTGGACTGCCGGCACGGGGCGCGGGATTGCGCTGGAGGAGGTATTTTTGCAGTTGGCTGTTCATACTGGATCTCCTGAAAATAGGTTGGGTTACATGCCTGGCTGTTTTGCCTTCTCATGCGGGGATCGATTACCCCAAGGCTGTCCATTTTTCGGTACTCTGTTCTGCAGCCGCGACGACAGTGAAGCCGGACTTCCGAACATCGCGCCCGTGATTAGGGAATCGGCTAATGCTAGACGGACGAAATCAAAACATCCAATATGTTGAAGTTTAACGCTCAATACTTTATGGATATGGTGATGCGACGCATCCGCGCATGGAACTAAGACACCTTCGATATTTTGTCGCGGTCGCCGAAGCACGCCATATGACGCGAGCGGCGGAAAGGCTGGGCATTCAGCAGCCGCCCTTAAGCCAGCAGATCAAGGCGCTCGAAAGCGAGCTCGGATTCGAACTGTTCCGGCGGCATCCGCGCGGCGTTGAATTGACCGCAGGAGGAAGAGCGTACCTGCCGGAAGCACGGGCGATATTGGCCAGTGTGCACGTTGCGGCAATAAAGGCGACTCGCGCCGCCAAAGGCCTCCAAGGCTCGATAGCTGTCGGGGTGACCAGTTCCGCCGCGGCCCACCCCCTTATCTCCCAGACCATTCGAGCGTACCGAGAAAGCTATCCGGATGTAAATTTTGATCTGAGCAATGGCAATGCCGCTGAACTCACAGAGGAAGTGGCGGATGGCCGGTTGCAAGCCGCCTTTCTACGCGCGCCCGTGGCCAGACCCGCAAACGTGGTCTTCCATCACATGCTGAACGAGGAGATGCTGCTGATACTTCCGGTTGGTCATTCATTGACGGGAACGAGGACAGGTGTTGGGACACCGCGTATCGCGCTGAAATCAATTGCCGACGAACCGCTTGTTCTGGTCCGGCGCCCCGGCGCGCCGGGTTTATACGCGAACCTGCTGCAAGCCTGTCGACATCTAGGTTTCACCCCGAGAATCGCAGCCGAAGTTCCCCACATGCTCCTTAACATCAGTTTCGTCGCTGCAGGGGTGGGCATTTCAGTCGTCCCCGCGTCGATGCGAGGGATCCTCCATGACAAAGTTGTGTACTGTCGTATCTCGGGCGCCGACCCGGCTCTGGTCGCACCGATCACGTTGGTTTACAGAGCCGACGAGGAATCTCCGACTGCAAAGAATTTTCTTCGGCTCACGATCCAACCCGAACACGGTCGAGAGGCCGCTCGCCCGTCTCGCCGTCAGCGGTGACCGCGTCGTCAGCTTTGCTCTAGACGAGATGCGCGACGGCTGGAGCGCGCCGCATCAAAGTGCCGGTGCGCGGAAGCTTCGGCTACGGTTGCGCGACCGAGTCGATACAGCAGTTGCGCGCGTTTTATTCCAGTCGAATATTCCTTATTGTCATAACTGATTCATCCCGCAGGCGAAGATTGATTTCGCTCCCTGCCAAACGTATGATCATCATCCCTTCCGTCGACGGTGCCAAAGGAGGTTCAGATGAACGCCAGAAATATCGTTGTCGTATTGTCCGTGCTCTTGTCCGCACCCGTCTCGCTGCCGTCAGCGGCTGAAGATGGGGATCGCTTTCCGCAGGGAGCGACTTTCACCACGCTCATCACGACTCCGCTCAACATCGAGGGCATGACCGGAGAC
>DASYSI010000557.1:0-2665 GCA_036003485.1 Burkholderiales bacterium
AACATCCTCTACCATATGCCGAAGGCCACGGAGAGCGACAAGCTCCTCGCAAAGGCTCACACCGGTACGCAAGAGATTCTCATCGCGATGGCGAAGTAAGCTCACTGCGACGAGAAAGCGCAAAGCGGGGCGAGCCCGAGATTGTCGGGCTCGCCTTTTGATTTTGTCTGATAACTCTTGCGATCGTTAGGTCGCTGGAACAGGATCGAGCGAGCAAAGCACGCTTACTGCTGCTGCCACCCACCACCAAGCGCCTCATACAACTGCACTGACGCCAAATACTCATTCAACTGCGCCTGCACCAACTCTAACTCCGCCGAAAACGCATTCGTCTCGTTCGTCAGCACTTCCAGATAGCCCGTCACGCCGCCGTTATATCGCATATGCGACAGCCGCGCCGCATCTTGCGCCGACGCAAACAAGGACTCCTGCTGCGCCCGAAACTCCTGCGACTTGCGCCGCGCGATGAGGGCATCCGATACGCTTCGAAACGCGCCTTGGATCGTCTGCTGATACGTCAGCAGCGAAGCCTGCTGCTGTGCCTCGGCAAACTTCACGTTCGAACGAATCCGCCCGGCCGTAAAAATGGGCTGCGCCAGCGATCCGCCATAAGTCCATGCGCCCGCGGGCCCGCTGAACAGGTGCGTCAATGCATCGCTCTGAAATCCAGCGAGACCACTCAACGAAATCTGTGGAAAATATGCGGCGCGCGCGACGCCAATCTCCGCATTCGCCGCGATCAATTGCTGCTCCGCCGCTTGAATGTCCGGCCGCCGCTCCAGCAGCGCCGATGTCAGCCCGGCAGGCACCTCTGGCGAGCGCACCTGCTCGGTCAGCCTCAGTCCGCGCTTGATCGATCCAGGATTCTGGCCCAGCAGGATGCTGATCAAATTTTCCTGCTGCTCAATTTGCTGCTCGAGCGCCGGAATTTCCGCCGCTGCCGTGAACACCAATTGCTCCGCCTGCCGGACGTCGAGCATCGACGTCGATCCGCCGTTCGCAAGAACCTGCGTCAAGCGCAACGACTCTTGGCGCGAGCTGAGCGTCCGTTTCGAAATCTCCAGCGACAGATCGAGCGCGCGCAACTGAAAATAGGCGCTCGCTACGCTCGCTACCAGCGTCGAGAGCACTTCCCGCTGCGACCACTCCGTCGCGACGAGATTCGCTCGCGCCGCTTCGGTCGCGCGACGGAACTTTCCCCAGAAATCAAGCTCCCATCCCGCCGAAACGCTCAGCGCTCCGGCTCCTACCTCCAACGGCGGCGTTACCGGCGTCCGCGCCTGCCGCTGATCGACCAAGCTCGCTCCCGCCGAGACATTCGGATACTGATTCGCCCGCGTGACACCCAACTCCGCTTCCGCTGCCAAAATCCGAGCGCCCGCGATGCGCACGTCGTAGTTCTGCTTCACCGCCGTGCGAATCAAGCTTTGCAGCTCCTGATCCTGATAGACTTCCCACCATTTCTCATCGCCCTGCGACGCCGCGTTGTTCGCCGCAACTTCCTCATCCGTGAGTCCGCGAAAGCTCGGCGGCACGCTCGTCACCGGCTTCTTATAGTTCGGTCCGACGGTGCATCCCGCACCGATCACACACACCGCCGCCAGCGCAAAAACCGCTCGGATAGAAACGAGAGCGCGCATCCTCATCTCAATCCCCCGGTGCCGGCGACGAATCGGGCGACCTAAGCACCGGCTGCGTCCGCTGCACCGCTCCCGACAACCTCTCCACCACGTAAAACACAACCGGAATGAAAAACACGCCGAGCAAACTCGCCGCCAGCATCCCGCCGATCACCGTTGTGCCCATGATCTGCCGCGCCACCGAACCCGCACCACTCGCGGTGTAGAGCGGCACCGTGCCTAAAATAAATGCGAACGATGTCATCAAAATTGGCCGCAACCTCAGTCGCGCGCCTTCCAGCGCCGCGTCCACGAGAGGCTTCCCGTTCTCGTATTCGTCCTTTGCGAACTCCACGATCAAAATCGCGTTCTTCGCCGCGAGTCCAATCAACATGACCAAACCGATCTGCGAATAAACGTCGCCCTCGATCTGCACCATGTACGCCGGCACCGTCGCCTGCAATATGGTTCGCCGCAGCCACAACATGAAAAATGCACCGAACACCGCGACCGGTGTGCTCAACAACACGCTGAACGGCAGTGACCAGCTCTCATACAACGCCGCCAAAATCAAAAACACGAACAGCAACGAAAACGCGAACACCACCCACGCCGGCACGCCCTGCTGCGCCTTCTTCTCTTGGAACGACATGCCCATGTAATCGAAGCCCATTTCGCGCGGCATCGTTTGCGCGAACACTTCCTCGAGCGCAGCCGTTGCCTGATCCGCGCTGTACCCCGGCGCCGCCGCGCCGTTAATCTGCGCCGCGCGATACTCGTTGTAGCGCATCGTAAATTCCGGCCCCGGTCTCGGCTCGAATCGCGTTAGCGCCGCCAGCGGCACCATCGCTCCCGAACTACTGCGCACATAAAATTGCCCGACGTTCTCCGCGCGCGTCCGGTAATCTCCCTCGGCCTCGATGTACACCTGCCACTGCCGCCCGAACCGGTTGAAATAATTAATGAACAACCCGCCCATGAACGCCTGCAGCGTCTTATACACGTCGTTCACCGCGACTTGCTGCTTCAACACCTTGTCGCGATCG
>DASYSI010000558.1:0-6171 GCA_036003485.1 Burkholderiales bacterium
CGGCCATTGCCGCCCCAGGATCATCGAGGCGATCAAACGTCAGCTCGACACTCTGGATTACTCCCCACTGTTTCAGATGGGCCATCCCGGGGAGTTTCGCGCAGCCGATCTGATTGCAGAGCTCGCGCCAGGCGATCTTAACCACGTATTCTTCGCGAACTCCGGATCCGAGGCGGTGGACACCGCATTGAAGATAGCGCTTGCGTACCATCGTGCGCGCGGTGAAGGCCATCGTAACGTGTTGATCGGCCGCGAGCGCGGCTATCACGGCGTTGGATTCGGTGGCATCTCGGTCGGCGGCATACCTGCCAACCGCAAAGTCTACGGCAGCCTGCTGCCACGCGTCGATCACCTTCCGCACACTCACAATCTGGAAAAGAACGCGTTCAGCCGCGGCCAGCCGGCGTGGGGTGCGCACCTCGCGGACGAGCTCGAAACTCGCATCATCGCGTTGCACGATGCATCGAACATCGCGGCAGTCATCGTGGAACCGGTCGCCGGATCCACGGGCGTACTGGTGCCGCCCAAGGGCTATCTCGAGCGTTTACGGCAGATTTGCGACAAGCACGGTCTGCTGCTTATTTTCGACGAAGTCATCACCGGATTCGGACGCACGGGTCAGGCATTCGCTGCGGACACCTTTGGCGTGGTTCCCGATATGATCACTTTCGCCAAAGGCGTTACCAATGCGACTATTCCGCTTTCCGGTGTCATCGTACGGCCCGAAATCCACAACACCGTCGTCAATAACGCGCCGCCGGGTATGGTCGAGCTCTTCCACGGCTACACGTACTCGGGCCATCCCGTAGCCGCGGCGGCAGCGGAGGCGACGCTGGGCTTGTACCACGAGGAAAAACTTTTCGACCGCGCGCGCGAAATGGCAGCGCACTTTGAGCATGCCGTGCACAGCCTGAAGGGAGTTCCGCATGTGATCGACGTGCGTAATTTCGGACTCATGGCGGGCATCGAGCTCGAATCGCGGCCCGGCAAGCCCGGCACACGTGCGTTTGATGCGTTCCTGCGCTGTTTCGAACAGGGCCTGCTCGTGCGCACCACCGGTGACATCATTGCATTGTCGCCGCCGCTCATCATCAACCGGCAGCAGATTGACGATCTCACCAGCACGCTCGACAGAGTACTGCGCGCGCTCGATTAGCCTGCTAAGCCGCCGCCTTGGCGTGCAAACAATGGCTGATCCACAGCGCGGTCAACTTTTCCTGCACCGAGTTCTGGCGCAGCCGCTGGTCGAGCGCTTGCCAGTCCACCACGTCGAGCGGCTGGTCCTGGTTGAAACACGAGAACACGTAGCTGACCTTGCCGCTTACGGGATCGCGATGCGGCTGCAAGCACTGCGCGCAGATCTCCTTCATCATGCATTGCATCGGCGAGTTGATCGAGCCGATCGCGAAATGATGCGGTTTGAGGAACGGTTTAAGCGCCGCGTGTCGCGCGCGCGCGACCGCCGCCATCATTCGATCGGAACCGATTGCGATCAGGCGGTCCGCGGACTTGAGCGCGATCGCCGGCGCGCCCAGATTGCCGATGGCATACGCATGCATCGCCTGCACGATGTTGCCGACGAATGTCCGGTCCTGGGCGCGATCCGGCGTAAATCCGGGCTCCTCGTCGCAGCACCATACCACAACGTCCGCAGCGGCCTCGATTTCGCCGACCTTATAGCGGTCGATCATGCGCTTGTAGCCGGCAAAGTACAGCACTTTGGAGCCGGCGCGCCGCAGCGCCTGCCCGATCGAAAATAACACCGCGTTGCCCAGTCCGCCGCCGGCGAGAATCACGATTTCTCCCGACGGAATCTCGGTCGGGTTGCCCGTCGGCCCCATCAGCACGACGGGTTCGCCGGGTTTAAGCACCTGGCACAGATCGCTCGACCCGCCCATTTCGAGCACGATGGTGGACACCAGTCCGCGGTTGGCGTCGACCCATGCGCCGGTCATTGCGAGTCCTTCCATCGTGAGCGTGGTATCGGAGGTACGCGTCGCATGTGTCTCAAAATTCTGCAGCCGGTAAAACTGTCCCGGCCGGAAACTCCGCGCGGCAAGCGGCGCGCGTACCACGACCTCGACGATCTGCGGCGTCAGGCGCACAACCTCATGCACGGTCGCGCGCAATCCACTGTTGAGCCTGGCAATAAAATCGGCGTCGCTGCGAGCGGACGCGGGCGCGCCGCGCGCGAGCACGCGGCTTACGATCGGATAACCCTGCTTCGCGCCGCCCATTGCCTTGACGACATTGCCGAAAAATGACGGATGCACGTCGCCGAAATAGCTCACGAACCTGCCGTCGCTGCGTTTGGCAAGCAGCACCCGCACTTCAGTGGGCTTGGCGCTGGCTGCTTCGGGCCTGACCGGGTTGCCGTCCTCGTCGCACGCGCTGAAATATTTGCCGTCGAGCGCGAAATGCGCAGCGTCTTCGCGCGCAAGCACCGTGTTGGGCTGAGTGCCGGCCGCAACCAGTATGGATTTTGCCGGCAGTTCGACCTCGCTCTCGCTCTCGACGTGCCAGGCGCCGTCGGCGTCCAGCCGCTGGCGCGCGAGTCGAATCGCGCGCGCACGTCCGTACGCGTCGACTTCAACCGCCGTCGGGCTCAGGCATTCGGCAAAGCGCACGCCTTCCTCCAGAGCTTTCTGCACTTCCTCGTGGTTGAGCGTATAGGATGGACTGTCGATCAGGCGCCGGCGATAGGCGATGGTCACGCCACCCCACGCTTGCAAGAGCTCGAGTATGCGGGGAGCGCGACCTTCGTGCGCGGCGCGGCTGCGCTCATCTCTGAGCGCGCGCGCGTGCGTAAGAAATTCGTCAGCAACCGCGCGCTCTTCCTCGTTCCACGCCAGGCGCGCCGCCGCTTCGCCGCTTTCCCGCGTCAGAGTTTCGTAGCGCCGCAGGAATTTCTCGACCTGCATCGGATAATAGGCGAGCGACTCGGTCGCAGTGTCGATCGCAGTGAGGCCGCCGCCGATAATTACGGCCGGCAGCCGCAGCTGCATATTGGCGATCGAATCCGTTTTCGCGGCACCCGTCAGTTGCAGCGCCATCAGGAAATCCGATGCAGTGCGAACGCCACGTGCCAGGCCGTTGGGCAGGTCGAGCACCGTCGGCTTGCCGGCGCCGATGGCGAGCGTGACGTGGTCAAATCCAAGATCGAACGCGTCCTCGAGCGTCAGCGTGCCGCCGAAGCGCACGCCGCCAAACAGCGCGAACTGGCTGCGGCGCTCGAGCAGCAGCCGCACCAATGTCAGAAAATTCTTGTCCCAGCGCACCGTGATGCCGTACTCGGCGACGCCACCGAAGCCTGCCATCACGCGTTCGGCGAGCGATTCATACAGCGCATGAACGTCGCGCACCGGCTCGAATTCAACGCGCGCGCCGTGCTTATCGACGCCGGACCAACGTGCCGGAAGCGGCTCGATTTTCAGTCCATCGACGCCGACGACCGTATGGCCGTCGTTCATCAGAAAATGTGCAAGCGTGAAACCTGCCGGACCCATGCCGGCGATCAGCACGCGCTTGCCCGACGCAGGCTGCGGATACGGCGTGCGCAGGTTGAGCGGATTCCAGCGCGTGAGCAGGCTGTAGATCTCGAATCCCCACGGCAGCTCGAGCACGTCTTTCAGCGTGCGCGTCTCAGCCTGCGGAATGTCAACCGGCTCCTGCTTCTGGTAAATGCACGCTTTCATGCAGTCGTTGCAGATGCGATGACCGGTCGCTGCGACCATAGGGTTGTCGACGATGATCACAGCCAGTGCGCCAATCGCAAGGCCTTCGGTCTTGACTTTGTGAAACTCGGAAATTTTTTCCTCAAGCGGACAGCCCGCAAGCGTGACGCCGAACGGACTTTTCTTGAACGACGCGCTGCCTTTGCCGCTGGCGTTTTTTTCCTTCAGGCCCTTCGAGCATGAATCCTTGCCCTGCTCGTGGCACCAGATGCAGTAATGCGCCTGGTCGAGAGCGCCGACCAAATCGGTGCCGGTATCGGTCAGCTCGAAACCCTCGCGACGGCGCATGTGCGCGGGTTCGGCCGTGAATACCGTGTAGCCCGCGGCGGAATCCGATGCGAGCGGCACCAGATGCTGGTAGTCGAGCTTGTGCGGGGCCTTGAACAAAACTCCTGACGCGTGACGCGCCTTGCCGGCGGGCGTCAGCGCCGCCCATGCCGCGTAACGCAGCGCGAGATCGAGTTGGATCGCGTGTGCCGGCTCGTCTTGCAGCCAGCGCATCACGTGCTGCGCGAAAGCGAGCTCACTGAATTCACCGCCGATCAGCCGCGTCAACTCGCTCTCCAGCGCGGCGCCGTCAAATTTGAGCGCTTCGTCGGCTTTGAATTTGTGCATCGCCTTGCGCTGCACGAACAATCGCTTGCAACTATAGAGCGGTGTCAACTCGTTGTGGCGTGCCGCCAGCCGCTGCACTTCAGCCTCGATGCCGAACAGAGCGGCGATAAAATCGTCGACGTGAGGGGCGAGTGCAATCAAAAGTTCCGACTCTTGTTTGGGCGGCAATGTATCGGGCCGGGCGCGTGCATCGAGCAAGCGCTGGCACAAAGGCGAATCGCTGCCCGCAAGCTCGCGCAGAAATGCGGCATCGAGCTTGAGCAGTCCGTCGCGACAGTAAAGGTCGGGGAACGACAAACCGTTTGATAATTTCAGCATGAGGATCGCGTTAGAGGATCGCGTCAGCGCGTCGTGCAAAGCGCGCGAACATAGCACGAAAAAGACCTTATTGTCAGGTCAGAAACGGCGGCGAAATTCGCCGTTAGTCCATTGTGCGATAATGATATTCCAGTCCGCAGCATCTCGCGGTGAAGCCGGAGGATATCATTGTAGCGCTCGCACATACCGGTGGCTCAGGCTGGCGCACGCCAGCTGTAGTGCTTGCCTGCGGCAGCCTGGTGCTGATGCTGTCGCTCGGCACGCGCCACGGCTTCGGATTGTTCCTGCAGCCGATGACGCTCGACCTCGGATGGAATCGACAGACATTCGCGTTCGCGATCGCGCTGCAAAATCTCGTATGGGGCTGCGCCCAGCCATTCGCCGGCATGATCGCCGACAAATTCGGCGCGGCACGCGTGATGGTTGCAGGCTCGATGTTTTACGCACTGGGCTTGGTCTTGATGGCGTATTCGACCAGCGGACTGATGCTCGATTTAAGCGCCGGGATCCTGATCGGACTGGGGCTCAGCGGCTCGGGTTTCGGTGTCGTCATGGGTGTGGTTGGACGCGCCGCGCCACCCGAAAAACGCAGCACCGCGCTGGGATTGGCGGGCGCCGCAGGCTCATTCGGGCAATTCGCGATGCTGCCGTACCAGCAAGGCCTGATCAGTCACTTCGGCTGGCTCGATGCGCTGCTGCTACTTGCATTGTCATCGCTGCTGATCGTGCCGCTGGCGAGCGCACTCGCCGGCGGTAACCGCGCGGACACCAGCGATCAGAGCCTCGCCGCAGCGATCCACGAGGCGGCGACGCATAAGGGCTTCTGGTATCTGACCATCAGTTTTCTGGTGTGCGGTTTTCAGACCATTTTCATCATGCTGCATCTGCCTGCCTACCTCGTCGACAAAGGGCTGTCGCCGACCGAAGGCATGACAGCGCTTGCGCTGATTGGCTTTTTCAATATCGTCGGCTCATATGCAAGCGGTTGGCTCGGCGGGCGCTTCAGCAAGAAGTACCTGCTCGTATGGATCTACGGCATCCGGGCGGTTGCGATCACGCTGTTCATCGCGCTGCCTTTGTCCGCCGCCACTGTTTGGGCTTTCGGCATCGCGATGGGCGTGACCTGGCTTGGCACCGTGCCTCTGACCAACGGTCTCGTGGCGCAGATTTTCGGCGTCAAGTATTTGTCGACCTTGTTCAGCATTGCTTTTCTCGGGCATCAGATCGGCAGCTTCCTGGGCGCCTGGTACGGCGGATTCATGTTCGACCTCACCGGCTCGTACACGACGGTATGGATATTCTGCATTGCACTGAGCGTGGTGGCGGCGGCACTGTGCGTGCCGATCGACGAGCGCGAAGTCGTGACGCTGCGCGTCGGCAGGAACAGCGTATGACGCTCCAGACGCGGCGCATCCTGATGTGGGCGCTGCTGCTGATGCTGCTCGCCTATATGAGTTACCTGAGTTTCCGGGCGTATCTGAGTCCCGAATTCCTGATCGGATTC
>DASYSI010000559.1:0-11569 GCA_036003485.1 Burkholderiales bacterium
CGGCCTGAACGCGTTTGCGGTCATCGCGATGCACGATTTTGACCAGTATGCGCGGGCTCGCTTTCGCCGCGTCGATTGCATATCCGGTAACGGTTTCGAACGCGGGGCTCAGATACACCACTTTGCGCTGGCTCGCATCGGTGATCCAGCACATTTGTGGAATATTGCCAGCGAGCTGCTGAAACTGCTCTTCGCTTTCGCGCAACGCGTGCTCCGCCTGACGGCGCTCGGCCACTCTGCCAAGCTGCGCGCCGATGTTAGTCGTCACCTCGAGCAATGCGTTGTCCGGCTCGAGCGCAAGCTCCGAAAAGAATTCGAGGCATGCGACGACACGGTTACCGATGGTCACCGGGAATGCGAACCCTGACGTGAGTCCCAGCCGCAGCGCGACCTCCTTGCGTTTGAAGTGCTCAAGCTCGGACAGACTTGTGATCCATACCGGCCGGCGGCCCTCCATACAGCGAGTAAGGAATCCGCCACTACCGGAATCTATTACCAGCGGATCTGAGATCCGCTTGAATTCGGCATAACGTTCGGCATCGCGCAAGTGCCACAGCGAAGTCTGCGCGCCCGTGGAATAGGCGGCATCGCCAAACATGACGACGTGACCGACCGGCCAATTGCCATAGCTGCAGATGCGCGACAGGCACGCCCGCAACGCCTGCTCGGGTGTCGCGGCCTGATTGGCGGCAACCGCAAGCGACTCGAGCAGTATCCGTAATCCGTTCTGCTTTCTGAGCGCGCTCTCAGCGCGCTTGCGCTCGCTGATGTCTTCCATCACCCGGATGAAATAGAGCACGGCGCCAGCAGCGTCGCGCACGATCGACACGGTCCGATTCACCCAGATCACTGCACCGTCTTTGCGCACGCAGCGCCGTTCCGCGGCATAGGTCTTGGTTTCGCCGCTGACAAGCTGCGCCCGCCGTTTCACATCCATGCCGCGATCCTCAGCAGGCGTGATGTCGTAGGTGGTCATCGCGAGCAACTCACCGCGGGTGTAGCCGAGCATGTCGCACAGCTTCTCGTTGACCTGGAGCAGGCGTCCGTCCGGAGCGGTATGGCAGATGCCTACCGCAGCTTGCTCGAACGTCGCGCGGAAGCGCTCTTCGGCTTGCTTGCGATCGGTAATGTCCTGCATCATGATGACGAAATAATCGGGTTCGCCGGTCGGCTTGCGCAGCAGCGATACCGAAATCGCGGCCCATACGGTCGCCCCGTTTTTTGCGATATAGCGCTTCTCGCGCGTCGGCTTCAGGGTCTGCGTATCATCCGCCTGCAATTGCGTGCGCAATCCGGTGCTCAGCGGACGATCGTCGGGATGGCTTACGTCGAAAAAAGTCCGCTCGAGCAATTCCTCTCTGGAATAACCGAGGGTATTGCAAAACTTCTGGTTGACGCGCAGGTACCTGCCGTCGAGTGCCGCGTGCGCGATTCCTACCGCAGCCTGCTCGAACGTCGCGCGAAACTGCGCATGATTGGCGGCGAGCGCTGCAACCGCGCGTTTTTGCCGGTGCAGCGCCGCCATCAGCAAAGCGCTGAAGAAAACTACGATTACGCTGACCAATGAAGCGACCAGATAATCATTTCTTTTGTTTTTTGAAATTTCGGCAAGGATCTCGGCCTGCGAAGTTCCGACCGCTACGACGAGCGGATATTCACTCAGTGTGCGATAACTGATGAAACGCGGAACGTTTTCGTTCGAGCCTCGGCTGAGGAAATGGCCGTTGGCGCTTTTCGCCTGTTCTTTAAAGAACGTGGTATTCGAAATTTGCTGTCCGAAACTCGCGACATGGCCGGATCGGCGCGCTCGCGTTATACCGTCGAGACCGACAAGAGTCACCAGCCCTTTGTCGCCAAGATCAGCCTTCTGATAGAAATCGATCAAATATTGGGGGTCGATCGAGGTCGCGGTTATACCGGCGAAGCTCCCATCCGGCCTGTTGATGCGCCGGGTTATCGGAATAGACCACTTGCCTGTGATCCGGCTCAGTAATGGTTTGCCGATAAAAAGTTTGCCGCTGTCCTCACGCGCATGCACGAGAAACGGCTCGCGATCCGCAATATTGGCCTGATTGAACGCTCCGCTGCTGAACACCACGTCGCCACGCTCATCGACGACTGAGACGTGCATCAAGAGTTTGCTGTCGATGAGCCCTTCCGCCACGTAGTTGGACAGGTTGGTCTTCGCTCCCAGCCGCGCGTACTCATGCGCGATGTAAAGCGTAACCGCATCGACGCCTTTGAGCATACGAATCGTATGTTCCTCGAATGCCGCAGCCAGGTTGGAATTTTGTTTGATCGCGTCGGCGATTGTCTTCTCGCGCTCTTTGTGCGCCTGCCCGATTACGGCGCCCCAGATTGCGCCGATGAGCGCGAGGCAGAATATCGCGATCACCGCATTGATGCCGAGCGATGCCGTGAACAAGCGCCACGCCGGGCCGCCTGCAAGGAATGGCCGCGTCCTGGCCGCACGCGCAGCGCGTGGCCGAGCGTCGGGCTTGGATAATTTGCGTATGTGCCTCATCGTGCAACTCCGAAACGTTGGCGCGCCGCCGTCAGGAACGGAAATCACGCGCCCCAGCCGCCATCTTGGCGTCGAGAGTAACCCGAACGGTGATACTACGTAACCAGGGAATTCCTGAAGGAATTCCAAGGATTATCCTCAGGGATCAGGAAAAAGCTGGTGCCGCGCGTCCGGCACGGTCAAAAGCAGCAATTTGCGTGCCTGTATTTTCGATCCAACCGCGGACAAACGCGGTTTTCATCGAATAAACGTTAAAAATTGCCTTGTCCGGACGGCAGAAGGCCGCCCGCGACGACTAAAGAGTGCGATGCAGTCGTTGCCGCTGCGCGCGGCGGACCCAGGTTTACGGTTTTTTGATCAGCTGCTCAATGGAATGCGGTATTCCAATGACATAGCCTTGCACGTGGTCGATACCCGCGTCAGCAAGCTGGACTCGTAGGTCATTGCTTTCGACGAACGGCGCGATGGTTTTCATGCCGATGACCTTGCTGACTCGGGCGATAGCCTTGATCTTGGCCGCGTTAACCACCCCGTCGCCCATGTTGCGAACGATGTCACCATCGATTTTCAACCAATCCACCGGAAGTTGCTTCAACATGTCGAACGAAACTTTGCCGGCGCCGAAACCGCTAAGAGAAGTCCGGCAGCCGACCCGACGCAAATCCGTAATGAAGCGTGCGACGGTAGCAAGCCCATCGACCGCCTCCTCCTCGTTGACCTCGAAACACAGAACGTGCGGCGGCACTCCGTGCTGGCCGAGCTGTCTGCGCACGTAGTCACAGAATCGCGGATCACGTATTGTCGATGAAAATAAATTCAAAAAGTACATGGAATTCCGCCAGGACGAGGTATCACGCCGATGCTGTACATGCCAGTTGATCACGCTGCGCACCACCCAGTAATCGATATCGGTGGTCATATTGAACTGTTCGGCCACCGAAATAAAAGCGCCCGGCGGCGTAAGGTTGTCCTCTTCTTCCTGAAGCCGCAGCAAAATTTCGTAATAAAATCCGGAAGCGCCCGCGGCTGCGGCGGCCGGAACTATCTCCTGGCAGTAAAGCCGGAACTCATCGCGTTCGAGCGCCCGGCGCAGCCGTGCTTCCGGATCGTTCCACCCGGTCAGCTGTTCAGTCATTGACTTTAGGTAAAGGGTCTGACCGCTCTCATTCGTGAGCGCCAACGGATCGCCGGAAACGCGCTCCTCGCCGCCGGCCGCGTTGCCGTCATGCGCGCTGGCGGCGTCTTCCAATAAGGCAATGAACCCAGCGGGCTTGCCGTTGTCATCAAAATAAGGCAAATATGAAATCTGCAAGTGCCGCGTCGCGCCGTTGACGACGGTTTGGGTTCGTTCATAGTTGACCTGCTCTCCAGCGAGCGCCTTGGCGACTTTCTCCTGAATCTCCGCGTACACCGTGAGCCCCAGCACGTCGCTCAGAAGTTGTCCATCCACCTGAAGATCCCGTAATCCAAGCCATTCGCGAAATGCTCGGTTATGAAAATGTACCTTTTGATTCTCATCGATATAGGCGACCATCGTCGGTATTGCATCAGCGAAGAGCCGCAGCCGGGCACGGCTTCTTCGAGCCGCATCAGCACCGATCTTACGTGCGGCTCTTTCCGCAATCAGTTCGTCGCGCAATCTGACGAGCTGCTCGGTGCGGCTGGTGATCGCCCATTCCGCGCGCGACGCGCGGCTTGCCAGCGCAATCACCGCCGCAAACAAGACGCCCCCGAGAAACGTGACCCATGCCCAGTCAAGCAACGTAAAATAAATTGTGGTCAGAAGCACTCCGCCCAGCGCAATGGTAGCGAATGCGGGTAGGACCGCGTGCAGCCAGCGGGGGATCCTGGAAACGCGCGGCGGCGGAAGCGCCGATAGGTCAGATTCTGCCGGCGCAGTGACTTCGGCGCTCGATTCGACAATTTTGGGCTGGTTGAAAGATGCGCTCATGGTTAGTCTTTCCATGATAAATAATAGGGCCGCCCCAAATGAAAATGTTGCTGAACCCTGCGTCGTGTCGGTTTGTGTCTTCGTTGCTTAGCGCCAGACGCGCCGATTGTTATTGTCGTCGGCCTTATCCACGCGATTGCGGAATCAAAATCAATCACAAATTTCAGGTGCCAAGAATTTCCATCATCTTAAAGCAAGTCGGGCGCGCCCGCTCTGATCCGCTGCAATGCCGCATTCCGGCTCATGAGAAAAGTCCCGACCACGGAATCGAGCGGATAGCGGCGCGCGTTCAGAAGCAACCCACGGCGCGCTACGTAGTTACTTACGGATGGGGCGCCGATGCGAAGCTGCGTAGAGCGGCATCACGATCGGCATTAATAAATTGACCGTCCGCACGCGGCTCGCCTCGAATGCGAATTCGGGCGTTGCGGCGGTCCACGGCTGCCTTCAGCGGAACTTCGGGTCACATAATCGAATCAGAAAGCTATATCTTGCCCATCAGAAACAGAATCAAAACGATCAACAGCGCCAATCCGATGCCGCCGCTCGGGCCATAACCCCAACTCCGGCTGTGGCCCCACGCCGGGATCACGCCCAACAACGCCAGCACCAGCACAATCAAAAGAATCGTTCCTATACTCATCTTCCATCTCCTAGTTTGATCGGGCGCGCCGTTCCGATTCGCCAGCGATCATGCGAATATTATCGGCCTGCGTCGCAGAATACTTGGTGCGGTGCCGTACATACGGCACAACAGTTTTACTTTAATCTATTTGATTAACGATGAGATCCAATCCCTCCGCTGCCGGCCAACCCACTGACAGCGCGCGCGCGGCGGCACACTCGCCCGTAACCCCCGCCGCAATTACGCAGCCGCACCCTCGTGAATTCGTGCTGCTGGGTTGCTGGACCGCGCTGGGCATCGATAGCCTCGACCGGCAGCTCGATGCGCTGCCGGTTTCCCGGCCAGAGCAGATCGTCGTTGACGGCGCTCGCGTCGAAGCGCTCGACACCGTCGGTGTCTGGGTGCTGCAACGGTTTCTGCAACGCGTGCACAGCGCCGGCGGCACGGTCCGGCTAACCGGCTGGCGCGCGGAACACACCAAGCTGCTGGACCTCCTCGCGCAGCGTGCCGCTCCATCCGCGCCGGTAGCGCTGCGGCCGCAACCGGCGCTCGAACGTCTCGGCCGCGCAGCGGTAGCCGCCCTTGAGCAGGTCTTTGCGCTGCTCAATTTCGTCGGTGAAAGCGCGCTAGCGCTCGCCGGCAGCGTCGCGCATCCCACGCGCGTACGCTGGCGTACGATCCTGCATGATATCCAGGGCGCCGGCTTCAATGCGCTGCCGATCGTGGGCCTGCTGTCATTCCTGCTGGGAATCGTCGTTGCCTATCAGGGCGCCGAGCAACTCAGGCGCTACGGCGCCAACATTTTCGTCGCCGACCTGGTCGGCTGGTCGATGTTGCGCGAATTCGCGCCGCTGATAACGGCCATCATCGTCGCCGGCCGCTCCGGCTCGGCATACGCCGCGCAAATTGGGACGATGACAGTAACCGAGGAAATCGACGCGATGCGCACGCTCGGCATCGCACCGCTCGACGTGCTGGTGTTGCCGAAAATTTTCGCGCTGCTGATCGCGCTGCCGCTCCTGACCGTGTATGCCGACGTGCTCGGCGTCTTCGGCGGCATGATCATGGCGCGCGCGCAACTCGGCGTTGGTTACGGGGAGTTTCTAGACCGCTTGGTCAATGCCATCCAGCCGTCCACCTATTGGCTCGGCGTCGTCAAGGCGCCCGTTTTCGCCGCCATTATCGCGGTGGTTGGCTGTTTTCAGGGCTTCCTCACGCACGGCGGTGCCGACAGCGTCGGCCGTCAGACCACGCGCGCCGTGGTGCAGGCGATCTTCCTGGTGATTGTTGCCGATGCGCTGTTTTCAATATTGTTCAGTATTTTGGACTTTTGACGTGCAGGCTGATGCGCAAAACGGGCAGCGGAATGGCGCGCCGGTCATTCAGATCCGGAATCTGTCGACGCGTTTCGGTGCCCACGTCGTGCATTCCGATCTTAACCTCGAAGTGCACCGCGCCGAGATCTTCGCACTCGTTGGCGGAAGCGGCTCGGGCAAGTCGACGCTGCTGCGCGAAATGATATTGCTGCATCGTCCGGACGCCGGCACCATACGAATTCTCGGCGCCGAGCTCGCGGCGCTCAACGAAGACGCCGTGCGTGAACTGCGGCGGCGGTGGGGTGTGATGTTTCAACACGGCGGCTTGTTCGGTTCACTTAACGTGCGCGAAAATGTCGGTCTGCCGTTGCGCGAGCACACCCAGCTTGGCGACGCGCTGATCGACGAGATAGCGGCGTGGAAGCTCGAGTTGACCGGCCTTGCGCCGGAAACCGGAATACAGTATCCGGCCGAGCTGAGCGGGGGCATGCTCAAGCGCGCATCGCTGGCGCGCGCGCTCGCGCTCGATCCCGAGCTCTTGTTTCTCGACGAGCCGACCGCTGGCCTCGACCCTGCGAGCGCCGCCGGCGTCGACAAGCTCGTGAAAAAACTGCGCGACCTGTTCGGACTGACTATCGTCATGATTACGCACGATCTCGATTTGCTATGGCAGGTGGCCGATCGCGTCGCGGTACTCGGCGCGGGCACAGTGCAGGGCATCGGCTCGATGGATGAACTCGCGCAGATGGATCAGCCCCTTATCCGGCAGTTTTTCGACGGGCCGCGCGGACGCGCGGCACACGCGCAGCAGCAGGAACAAACCCAGGAGCGGTCATGGAAACAAAAGTAAACTACGTCGCAGTCGGCGTGTTCGTGCTGATTCTCGGCGCCGCACTTGTCACCGGCGGACTATGGCTCGCCTCGGGCGGCGCTTTTCAAAAACAGTACGACCTTTATCGGGCGATCGAGGACGAGTCAGTGGCTGGCCTCAATCTAAACGCGCCGGTCAAATATAACGGTGTCGACGTGGGCAAAGTACGCGACATCCAGCTTGACCCAGCCAATCCGGACCGCGTGCTGCTCTTGTTCGCAATCGAGCACGGAACGCCGATCAAGGAGGACACCGTGGCGGTATTAAAGACCCAGGGACTGACCGGCATCGCGTACGTCGAACTGAGCGGCGGCGGCCGCGACTCGCCGCTGTTGCGGCCTGCGGCCCAGGGCGAATACCCGGTGATCCGCACTAAGCCCTCGCTCGCCGCACGCCTGGAGAATGTGCTGACCTCGGTGCTTGCGAAGCTCGACAGCACGTCCAACAACATCAACGCGCTGCTCAGCGATGAAAACCGCTTGGCGTTCAAAAACACGCTTGCCGATTTGTCGGCCGTGGCGCACACGCTTGCCGCGCGCAGGCAGACGCTTGATTCGGGCATCGCCAACGCCGCGCGCACCTTCGACAACGGCGCGCGCGTGACGGCGCAGCTCGGTCCGGTCATCGATCGTATCGGCAGCAGTGCCAGTGCAATCGAAAAAATGGCAAACGAAGCCGAACGCACGAGCGCCAGCGCGGGCAAGACCGTCGACGCCGTCGGCGCCGACGTCAGGCGTCTGACCGCAGAGCTATTGCCAGAAGCCGAACGTCTGCTGGGCGAAATAAGTGTGCTGGCGGGTTCGCTGCGACGTCTGAGCGAAAAAATAGAAGGCAGCCCGGGCGGCTTGCTGCTGGGCCGCAGGCCCGTACCCCCGGGACCGGGCGAAGCTGCGGCGCGATGACAACGGCCATGCCTTTCACCTGGCGCGCACAGCGGCTTGGACGCACCGTTGCCGCGCTGGCGCTGGTGCTGATCTCGGGGTGTGACGCACTGCGACCGGCGATCGCGCCGCATCCCAGTTTTTTCTCTCTTGCCGGCGCCCGCAAACCCGGACCCGGTGTACCACGCGCACCGGCCACGGCATTAACGCTGGTGGTAAGTTCCCCACACGCGGCGGCGGGCTTCGACAGCCAGCACATGATGTACGTGCGCCAGGCGAGCCAGCTTGAATACTATGCGCACAACGAATGGATCGATACGCCGGCGCGCATGCTTGCGCCGTTAATCGTCGCCGCGGTCGAGCAGAGCGGCGCTTTTCGCGCGGTCGTGCAAACGCCGAGCACCGTCGCCGGCGACATCCGGCTCGACACCGAAGTCATGCGGCTGCAGCACGAGTTCCTGAGTACCCCGAGCCGCGTACGCTTCACGCTGCGAGCTTACCTCGTCGACAACGCAACGCGCCGCGTGCTCGCATCGCACGAGTTCGAGGCGGTTGCCGACGCGTCGAGCGACGATCCGTACGGTGGAGTCATGGCCGCGCACGAGGCCGTGCGCACAGTGCTCGAAGACCTGGCCTCGTTCTGTGCCGAGACTGCGCGCAGCGCTACCGAACCTGGCAGAACCCGCCCAGGTCAAGGCTAGCTAGCAGGCTGATGCAGAACCCCATGGGGCCGCGGCGATGCTTGGCGGGGTGAGATGCGCGACGCGAGCCGCAGACGAATAGCATGACTATTCGCAAGGCTCGCAACAAAGCAGATCGCCCCGCCAAGCACCGCCCCGAAGGGTTTGCGCGAAAAGTGCCCAGCTGCGGCGTTGCGCTCCTCGTCGAACAGAACGAGCGTTCGACCTTCGTCGCGCGCCTTGCATCTGAGCACTTTTCGTGCAAACGCGGCTCCCAGCGGGTTCTGCATCAGCCTGCTAGAGCCAGTACTCCCATAGGCGCGCCGCCCGCTCCCTGAACTTGAATCGAAGCGGCCGATGCTCCCATTCTTCGGCGGTGATGGCAGTGGACGCCGCCAGGTCCTGGGCAAACATGGCCTGCATCTGCTGCGCAAACTCGCGTCCCAGCACCACCGCATTGAGCTCGTCGTTGTGAAGAAAACTGCGCCAATCCAGATTCGTCGAGCCGATCGACGACCAGACGCCATCGATGCACACAGTTTTGGAATGCAGCACCGAACCGCCCCGCTCATAGATCTTGACGCCTGCCGCGAGCAGCTCGGAATAATGCGAGCGGCCGGCATGAAATACCAGTCCGGAATCCGAAACGCTCGGCAGTATCAGCTTGACATCGACGCCGCGCTGCGCCGCGTCGATGAGCGTCTTGAGAAACTGCGGGTCAGGAACGAAATAGGCGTTGGTCAGGTGCACCTGTTTTTCCGCGTGCGCTATGGCCGACACCAGCGTCAGGTAGATCAGGCTGCGTGGGTCCTCGGGCTTGCTGCCGATAGCGCGCACCAGATCGTGTCCCTTGACAGTGAGCGCCGGAAAGTAATTTTTGGCGGTGAGCGGCGCGCCGTGCTGTGCGGTCCAGGTCGCCATAAAAAACTTCTGGAATTCGTCGACCACCGGGCCTTCGATCTGAAGATGCGTGTCGCGCCAGCCGATGCTCTCGGCTGAAGACGGAGTTGACCGGCTGGGACTCGAGCCCGTCGAGTAAACGCTGCTGATGTTGATGCCGCCGACGAACGCGGTCTGACCGTCGACTACCAGCAGTTTGCGGTGATCGCGATTATTGATCTGCCAGCCTTTTTTCGCCGTGAGCGGATTGACGGGATTGAATTCCAGCACTTTGATACCGCCTTCCCTCAGGCGGTCGAAAAAAGGTTTCGGAGTATGGATCGAGCCGACGCTGTCGTAAATCAAATTAACCTGCACGCCTTGCGCCTGTTTCTTGAGCAGCAGGTCCGCGAACTGGCGTCCTGTTTCGTCGTCCTCGATGATGTAAGTTTCGAGGTTGATATGGTTTCTCGCCTTTCCGATCGCAGCAAACATCGCTTTATATGTCGCTGGTCCGTCCTGCAGCAGCACGACTTTGTTGCCGGCCGTGAGCGCGCTGCCGACGATGGCCTGCTCAATCGCCGCGTGTTTTTCCAAACTATCGATATCGCCGCTTTTGCGCTTGAGCTGGTCGAGTATGGCCGCGCTCTGCTGCGCCGAAAGCAGCCCGCGCGCGCCCTCGACCTCAACCGGGGCAGCATTGTGTCCGTCAAGATAAAGCCTCGCGTCGGGCAGACTCGCGCACCCGGCCGCGACGACAACCGTCACGAGCAGTCCGATCGCCGCTTTCACGCGTCTAGAGCGCCCTGAGATACAAAGCTGCAACATGGTTGATCCTTTGCGAACTGGCGAAATTCTGATTAAGTGTTTTCTTTAATCAGAATTTCCTCTGAAGTGGGGGATATACAAGGGGCTAGGTGGGAAAGGAAGGGACCCACCCCTTCCGAGGCCCACTTGTTCAGAGATTCCTAGCCCGCCTTATGCCCAATCCGGAAACTTTTGTCTATAGGCGTATGGCGCTGAATTTATTACTGCCACAGCAGCGCCGGTCGCCGCCTTGTGTAAATTATGTGTACGCCAACGCACATAGATAAGGCGTACAATGGGTTGTCGTTGCTCCACGATCGTCTTCAACGCCGAGTCGCATTAAAGGAGCCTCGCGATGTCTACGCCGCATTCGCCCGACCAAAATCGTCTCCTGGCAGCGCTGCCCGCTGAGGAATACCGGCGCGTGCTGGGGCATCTGGAACTCGTATCGATGCCGCTCGGATGGGCGGTCTACGAGGCCGACGGTCCACAGGGTTACGTTTATTTTCCGACGACCAGCATCGTATCTCTGCTTTATGTCATGCAAAACGGCGCCTCGGCGGAAATCGCGGTCACCGGTAATGACGGTTTGGTCGGCATCGCGCTATTCATGGGCGGCGAAAGCACCCCGAGCCGCGCGGTCGTGCAAAGCGCGGGTTATGGCTACCGGCTTAATGCGAGCGCGCTGAAAACGGAATTCGTTCTCGGCGGCCCGCTGCAACATCTGGCGCTGCGTTACACGCAGGCCCTGATCACGCAGATGGCACAGACGGCAGTCTGCAACCGGCACCATGAGCTGGAACAGCAGCTTTGCCGCTGGCTGCTGTTGAGCCTCGACCGATTGCCGTCCAATACGCTCGATATGACCCAGGAATTGATCGCGAACATGCTGGGAGTGCGTCGCGAAGGCGTCACCGAGGCGGCGGGAAAACTGCAGGACGCCGGACTCATCAAATACGTCCGCGGCCACATAACCGTGCTTGACCGCGCCCAGCTCGAAGCGCGCGTGTGCGAATGCTATGCGGTCGTTAAAAG
>DASYSI010000560.1:0-3274 GCA_036003485.1 Burkholderiales bacterium
CGAACGATATCCTCGGTTATGGACCGATAAGCGACGATTTCGATGCCGGCCGTCTCGGGCTCATTTGGGGCACCGCGGTCGCGTTTGCCGATCACCCCGGCAAGGTCATGGCAACGTCGGCCGAAATGGCGCGATCGATGAGTGCACAGATGAATGTCATGGATCGGGTCATGGAATCGAAGAGCGAGGTCGTCATTTCTGCCCCGTACTTTATTCCAGGGTCGATCGGCGTGCAGGCGTTCGGCGATTTGAGAAAACGCAATGTCAAGGTCACCATCCTTACCAATTCGTTCGCGGCAAACGACGTGCCGCTGGCTCATGCGGGATACGCGCGCTACCGCGTGGAATTGCTTCGAAGCGGCATCGACATCTACGAGCTAAGCCCGACGCGTATCCGGCACAATGAACGGCTCATGCTTCCCGGTACATCGCTTGGCCGTCTGCACGCCAAGACAGCAGTGATCGACCAATCGATGGTTTACATCGGGTCGGTGAATCTCGATCCGAGATCCGAGAGCGTAAACACCGAGCTCGGACTCTTCGCCAGGTGTCCGGAACTTGCGAAGGAGGTAATCCGTGTCATCAATATCAGCAAGCTGCAGAGCTCATACCGGCTGCGATTCGCGAGTGATGGCCAGAGTCTGGAATGGCTGGCGATCGATGATCGAGGAGAAGTTGTATTTTCCGAGGAGCCCGAGGTCACACCGCGCATGCGCTTTCAGAACAGGTTGCTCGCGCCTTTCGTACCTGAACAGCTGCTGTAGCGCCGCTCGTCGTTATGACACCAACAGGGTGCATCGATTCGCGGAAATGAAAATATTGCAATCCATTTCGATGCTGTACTGTGCATGCTATGCCGTAACCGGCCAGGCGCAGGCCTACCCCAATAAACCGATACGGTTGATCGTGCCCTATGCAGCCGGTGGCAACGGCGACATACTGGCTCGCGTCGATGCCCAAATGCTTGCCGAAGGCCTTAGGCAGCAGGTTGTAGTCGACAATCGCGTCGGCGCCAACGGCATCATAGGTACCGATCTGTGCGCCAAGTCACCGCCCGACGGCTACACCTTGCTCTATTCAGGTAATGGTCATGCTACCAACTCCGCTCTTTACGACAAACTGCCATACGATTCGATCAAAGATTTTGATGCCATCAGTCTGGTCGCGTCGTCGCCTCTGGTGCTCGCGGTGACGAACAGCCTGCCGGTCACATCGGTAAAGGAACTGATTGCGCTGGCGAAGGCGCAGCCGCACAAGCTGACTTTCGCCACTGCCGGCACCGGGTCCTCTGGCCATCTCTCGGCGATACTGTTTAACACCATGGCGGGGCTCGACATACTGCATGTGCCTTATAGAAGCGTATCGCAGGCCACTACCGATTTGATCAGCGGGCAAATACAGGTGATGTTCCCGAGCTTTACTTCGGCGCTTCCGCATTTGAAGGCTCGACGCGTGCGCGCGCTCGCCGTCACCAGCGCGCAACGTTCGGCATTGCTACCGGACATGCCGACGGTGGCTGAAGCGGGTGTGGCGGGCTATCAGATGACGATCTGGAACGGCATACTCGCGCCGGCGCACCTGCCCAAGCCGATCGTCGCCAAGCTCAATGCGCAATTGCAGACCATCGCCAATGATCGCGACGTCAAAGAGCGCTTTGCCAGCATAGGCGCCGATCCCGATCACAGTACGCCGGAAGCGTTGAACGCTTTCATCAAATTGGAAATCGCCAAGTGGGACAAGTTACTGCGTGCCGCCGGCGTGCGCATCGATTGAAGGCGCCCATGGCTAAAGCGCGCGGCAAGTCCGTCGCGCAAGTCCAACCCGATCAAGTGCTCAGCGTCATCGCCGATTACGTTGTGCGCAATGCGGTTTACCCGGTTGCAGCGATGAAAATGGCGCGCTATTGCCTAATGGATGCACTGGGCTGCGCGTTGCAGGCTTTCGCGTCCGCCGAATGCACCCGGCATCTGGGCCCTGTGGTAGCAGGCACCGTGGTGCCGAATGGCGCACGCGTGCCGGGCACCCGGTTCCAACTCGATCCCGCCAAGGCGGCGTTCGATATCAGCTGTTTGATACGCTGGTTCGATTTCAATGCGGTATGGTTCACCGGCGGCAGTCCGGCCGATACGCTGGGCACGGTATTAGCGGTGGCCGATTATGTCAGCCGCATGGAGGTCGCGCGCGGCGGCAAAGCGATGCGCATGAAGGAGGTGATGCGCTACCTGATCAAGGCCTATGAGATCCACGGCATGCTGTCGGGTGCCAACAAGATAGACCGGTCGGATATCGGGCTGGACTCGACCCTCCTGGTGAAGATTACCGCCGCCGCCATTGCTACTAAAATGCTTGGCGGCAACCGCGATCAGATCATCAACGCTTTGAGCCATGTTTTCGTGGATCAGCAGGCGCTCGATCTTTACCGCATCCATCCGCACACCGGTCCGCGCAAATCGTGGGCTGCCGCGGATGCGGCGCGCCGCGGCGTACAGTTCGCATTGTTCAGTATTGGCGGGGAGAAGGGTTATCCAACCGCGATCAGCACAAAGCACTGGGGATTTCGCGATGTCCAGTTCAAGGGGAAGGAATTCAACCCGCCGCCGCAGCTGGGCTCGCACGTGGTCAAACACGTGCAGTTCAAACTCGCGTTCCCGACCCAGCGGCATTGCCAGTCTGCCGCCGAATGCGCGGTAGCGCTGCATCCCGAAATTATAGCGCGGCTCGATCAGATCGAGCGCATCGAGATTTACACGCATGGTCTTGCTGCCCGCATCGTCAATGTCAGCGGTCCATTGAAGAATTACGCCGCCCGCGATCATTGCATGCAATACATCGTGGCGGTTGCGCTGCTTTACGGCGGCATTACCACAGACAGCTATGGCGACGCTTTTGCAGCCGATCCGCGCATTGACGCCTTGCGCGCGCGCATGATCATCAGGGAAGAGCCCGCTTACACGAACGGTCATCATGATCCGGAGATTCGCTCCAATCCTAACGCACAGCAGATTTTTTTCAGGGACGGCAGCGCCACCCGCAAAGTCGAAGTGATATATCCAATTGGAGATAGCCACCGGCGCCGTGCCGACCTCCCGCTGCTGGAGCAAAAGTTCAGGGACAATCTGGCGCGCCATTTCGCGCCGCGCCGCCGGCAACAACTCTATGAATTGCTGTCGTCCCAGCAAAGACTGGAGGCAGTCGCGATGGATAAGTTCATGGATATGCTGGTTGATAAGTTCGACTAACGATCGTGACCCAAAACGCAGCATTTATCAGAATT
>DASYSI010000561.1:0-4715 GCA_036003485.1 Burkholderiales bacterium
GGCCGCGCGCGAGCCAGCGCCGCCATCCGTCGGGCACTCGACCTTCCGTCGCAGAGCCGGCGATGGCTAGCACCCGTTACAAAGCGATTTCAAGGCCGTCGTATGCGGCCGTCACTTCGACCGCATGCACGTCACGCGTGATTTGTTCGAGGCGCTGCGTCTCGCGCCACAGTCGCTCGATGGTTGCATCATCGTATGCCGGCTCATGATGGTAGAGAACGAGGTGCTTCGCCCGCGCCATCTGGCACAATTCGACGCCGGTCACATTGTTCGAGTGTCCCCAATCTTCCTTGACCGATATCGCATCGGCGAGCGAGTACATCGCGTCGAAAATGACCATGTCAGCGTTGCGGAAGAAATCGATGAAACTTTGCGTTTCGTGCATGTCGTCGAGCTTATGTTCCGAATCGGTCGAATAGATCAGGGACTTGTCGCCGCGTTCGAAGCGGTAGCCATAGGAGTCGCCCCCATGCGATTGCAATTTGGCCGTGACGCGGTAGCCTGCGAGTTCGTATGGGCGGCCCGCTTCCAGCCGCTGGAATTCAATGCGCGCCGCCATGACCGAAAAATCTACCGGAAAACACGGCGGAGACTGCTGCAGGCGAAACGCGTGTTCAAGTTCCTGGTGGCACCCGTAGATGCGTATCGTATGCCCGGGAACGTAAGCGGGCGCGAAAAAAGGAAATCCCATGATGTGGTCCCAGTGCAGGTGAGACATGAAAACGTGAAATTCACCGGGCTTGCCCGCAAGCTCGCGCAGCGCCGACAGCCCGGCTGCGCGCGCACCAGATCCCATGTCGCACAACACTCTGGGCGCACCTTCCGAACGCAGCTCTACGCACGAAGAATTGCCGCCGAACGTGCGCGTCGACGCAAACGGGAGTTCGTCGGCGAAAGCGTGCGCGCGTTGCGGCGTATCGATAGTGCGGCCCGATGCCGCGAGCAGCGCGGCAACCACCTTTTCGCGTACGTCGCGGGCAGTAAGCGCAGCGGGGATAGAGCCGCGAGTTCCCCAGAAATGCACTCGCATTCGCGCTCCTATTACGCGGGCGGCGCCAGGGATTCGAGCGCTTCGGAGACGCCGGGATAACAGGGCAGCATCTTGTCGAAACGGCTGATCTGAAAAATCTCGAGCACAACCGGCTGAAGCGCGGCGACCGCAACGGTTTGGCCAGACGTCCGCGCTTGTTTCGCTGCAAGCATCAGCACTCGCAGGCCAGCGCTTGAAATGTATTCGACTGCAGAAAAATCGAGGATTACCGCCCAGCCTTTTTTAATGCAATCGTCGACGAGCGGCAGCAAGCGCTCCCGGAACTGATCGCTGGTGGTCATATCGATGCGCCCGGCGGGGGCGAGTATCAAAGCCCTATCCGCGAGTCGCTCACTGAGAACCATTATTCATTCCTCGCCGCATGCCCGGGGAAAACCGGATGCTGGTCGCAAAGAAAAACGCGTTTTGTATCCGACACACAATTGTAACAAGGGCCGGGCGGACGCGGTTTCGCACCCGTAACGGGAGCCACAAAAACGCCAAAAACGCGCCTTATGCGAGAAAATCGCGCGTCGAACGGATTGGCGTCCCGTCCCTGAGTGTAATTGGCCGCGTGATGCTCATGCTGTAGCCGGCGGTCAGCAGCGCGTTCATATGCCGCTGATGCCCTCCGGCGACGAAGACCAGGATGTTTTCGGGCTGTCCCACGATCGGCACCATCGCATCGTCGTCATTCGCGTCGATAAACTTCGGCAAAGGGGACTTGCCCCACGCACCGCGGTTGCGCAGGTCGCGCACGGGTTTGCGCGCGTTTTCGAAAATATAATTTTTCACGTCGTTTTTCGTCCACCCGAAATCCGCAATCCATTTGGCGCTCTCGGAAGTAATTACGAGCCCCTGTTCGCCGCGCAGGCCGCTGCGGTAAAGTCCGTTCCCGCCCAGGGTGGCCATCGTCGATGCGGCTGAACCCAGATACATCTCCGGCGTTTTGCTGACCTGGTCATTGATGTTGTGCGGCGCCTCCGCGCAAAACATGGTGACAGCGCTCGTGTCAGGAGCCAGCCCGCGCTCGACATGAAACGGGCTCCACGGACTGCCCTCTTCGTCTTCTCCCATGCAGTAGGAATATTTGCCTGGATGCCCGTGCGTGGCCATGTCGGTGACGCCGGGCTTGTTGCCCGCGATATTGATCAGGATCAGCCGCAGCGCGCGCCCCATCGTTGCATTGGCCCGCCAGCCCTGCCCGAATACGTTGTGCTTGCAGTTGACATCGAGCTCATGACGAATCGGACCGTTGAGGATGAGCAGATGTGCGCCCGGGTGAGTGGTGGTCTGCCGGCCGTAGAGGTTGTACTCAGGCTGCACCATGATCTCGATGGCGGTGATCAGCACCGGTAGATATTCAGGCAGGCAGCCCGCCATGACCGCGTTGATCGCAATTTTCTCGACCGTCGCCTCGCCGTTTTTCGGAGGAATGACCGCAACCACATCGTCACGCTTGCGGTCGGTATAACGCAACATGGCACTGACTGCGGTTTCCGTCGGCGGATAAATAGGCAAACCGTCAGTCCAGCCCTTTTCGTAATAGAGCTTGAATATGTCGAAAATATTCTCGAGTGAATCGTTCACCCCGAACTGACGGGCCCCAGGGGGATTGATGCTATCCATGGTCATTCCTTTATCAAGCTCGGCAGATCACACGCGAGCGTGCCCGGAATCGAGCAGTTGCAAAACGGCTACGGCGCGCAGCTCAATGCAGCACGCATTTCCGCGTAGACTTTCCTGACTTTCTCGCGCAGTTCCGCCGTGGGACGCGCAGCGATCGGATGGGGTATGACCACGATGGGAAGCGCTTCCATGCCCTGCATCCGGCACAATCCCCGCGCGTATTTGTCGAATGCGTGCGTAACGAACGTCGCGGTAGGAACTCCGCGCCGCTCAAGAAACATACTGTCGCGGACACTCCACGACGAGCATGACCCTCAATCGCCGACCGCACCGACTACCGCGTCACACGCCGCGATTTCCTCCAGCAGCTCGGGCGCCGCGCCGCTGACGGACTCCTTGCGGAAAAATCGGAATTCGGCGTGCGGAAAATCCTTTTGCAGAAGATTTTTCACTTCATCGAGCAGCGTGTCGACCAGGTCCTTGGTGTTGTTGAGCAGTCCAACGACCTTGTTATCGAGCGACGGCGGCCGCCGCGCAAGCACGTCCTGATTCTTGCCTTCCTCGGCGATCGGTTCATACAGCAGGATGGTTTTCGTTCCATCGGACATGTTGATCTCCTTCTTGCGTTGATGATGCAACAACTCAATCGGCGCGAATATTCGCCGTCTTAACGACCTTGGTCCACTTTTCGATTTCGCGCTCCATGTAAACAGCAAACTCTTTCGGCGTGCTGCCGACAACGTCGCCGCCTTCGCTCATCAAGTGCTCGCGCACGTCCGCGAGCTTCAGTATGGCGCTCAACTCCTGGTGCAGATGATTGACGATCGCACGCGGCGTGCCGACGGGCAGCAGCACGCCGTACCACTGCACCGCCTCATAGCCCGGCAATCCGGACGCAGCGATAGTGGGAAGCTCGGGCAGGCCGGCCCAGCGTTCCGGGCCGCTCACCCCGAGCGCACGCAACCTGCCCGACTTGATGTGCGGCAGCGCGGGAACCATGTTATTGAAGCCCGCCTGCACCTGGCCGCCGATCAGCGCGATCACGGCCGGTGAACTGCCCTTGAACGGAACATGCGTGAGATCGACCCGCGCCATATTCTTGAATAATTCCATCGCCAGATGGGACGCGGTTCCAATGCCCGACGATGCATAGTTGATGCGTCCCGGCTGCGTGCCTGCGTAGCGGATGAATTCAGCGACGGATTTTGACGGTATCGAGGGATGTATTACCAGAACGTACGAAATTCTGCTGATGAGCAATACGGGAGACAATTCGCTCGCAATCGCCTGGTACGTCTGGCCGTGCAGCGCGGGGCTCGCCGCGAGGATGCTCGATGAGCCGAGCAATACGGTATAGCCGTCCGGTGCCGCTTTCGCCACGATACCAGTGCCGATCGCGCCGCTGGCTCCCGACCGATTGTCCACGATAACGGGCTTGCCCGACCGTTCCGAAAGCTTGTCGCCCAAAATGCGCGCGACAGAGTCCGCGCCACCGCCCGGCGGAAAAGGGCACACGATCCTGATGGGTTTGCTGGGATAGTTGTCCGCGGCGCCGACTGGCGCCACCGCTGCCAACACGCTCCCGCCAAGCAAAGACGCGAGGAAGATGTTGAGTGTTTTGCGGCGAGGCCCATTCGGCGTGCACGCGGTCCGAGCTGCCTTCAACGAAAATGGGGATTCTGGGTACGGGGTCATCACGAACGAGGTCAAGTCTAGCAGGCTGATGATAGCACGCACATCCAGCAGCTCTGCGTCGCCGTCATGCGGCGTTTGGCAGCGGCTTACAGCAATGGTTCCGATTCCGCGGTATTCGGTTGGATCTCGAACGCGTTCAACACAAAGGCCATCATCACGAAGTAACCAACAGTGGCGGCGATCTGAACGGTGGCTGCGGTTCCGAAATGGTCCACTGTGGCACGGTACGACCGCTCGCTGACGTGATGGTTGCCGCGCAGGAGCTGGTGGCAAAAATCGATCAGCAATTGCTGCTCGTGGGTCACATCCGGCAACGGTTTACGGTTCCAGATTGCGTCGATCAGGTTTTCCTGCACTCCGG